>JBDTIP010000036.1:0-13834 GCA_039936295.1 Gemmatimonadaceae bacterium | reverse complement strand
CGATGTAGATCTGCGTCGTGCGCGTGTTAGGTCCCGTCATCGCGTACGCGAGTCGCCCCCGCGTGTTGCTCACCCGCACGGAGTCATCCGGAAGCGTGCGATGCTTCCAGGCTGCGATCACCGCCGGGTCGCCGTTGAGCCCGAATTGCGCGATGAAGCCGGAATCGACGCGGAAGAATCGCTGGCCGTCGAAGAAGCCATTTCTGACGAGATAGTAAAAGCGATCGGCGCCACGTGGCGCCCAGTCGCGGTGCGCGGTTAGTATGACCGGACCCTGACTCGTCTCGAACCGCACCTCAAACACTCGCGGCGCGTGCGCGGCGAGCGTAGCTGGTTGCGGATCGAGCAGCGCCGCGCGCGATAGCTGCCCGCGTGCACACGCGGAGAAAGTGGCTGCGATTGACGCAAGTCCCGCGCGGATTAGGTATCGGTTGATTCGGCTCATATGGGTCGTAAGGGAATGTCTAGAGGAACGACTGGCCTTCGCCGCGCGCGGCGGTCACGCTCAGCGCCGCACATGCTGACGCCATCACGTCCACCGTCCGCCGCGCCGTCCCCTGAATTGGTTGATTGGTGATCAATGGTACCAGCATGTGCTCGCGATGCAATGCGCCATGCGACGAGATATGCGAAATGGGCTCATAGCGCGCGCGAAAATCCCATTCGCTAGCCGCGGACAGTATGATGTCGCCGCTTCGCGAACACGATGCCAGCCTGGCGATCTGAACGATCGCATCCGGATAATTGCCTTCCACAGTCACATCGAACGCGCGGGTTTCATCAAGGCAGTCATGTTCGCCTATACCGAGCGGATCTCCGCTTCGGGGGTGATAGCTGTACGTGTGGCCGCTCCACGAAACTACTGCGCTGCCGGTTTCACGCGAGCGCACCTCGCACGAAGTCGGCGACAGCGGAAGCAGCATGATGTCCACTGAGTCTCGCTCGAGAATCGCGTCGGCAACGCCGCCCCATCGTGCCGCGAGCGCCGGCCAGAACTGCCGGGTGCGACTCTCGAGCCCGGTGTAGAGGTGTGCCATCGCGTTACCACTCACAGCGACTGCCACCTGCGCGCGAGGCCGAACGGTCCATGGATGCGCTACGACTCGCAGTCCGAGCGAGGCTACGAATCCGGCGAGATGCTCATGCGCGCTCACACGTGAATGTCCGTGGTCGCTCACGATCCACAGGTGCGTCTGACTCCACGATCCGGTGCGTTCTGCATCCGCACGAATACGGGCACACGCCTCGTCCACTATGCGCATTGCGTCATGAACCAGCGGCGCGTCGTGTCCCAGTGCGTGCGACGCCTTGTCGATTCCAGTGAACGCCGCGAACGCGTATCGCGGCCGCTCGTCGCGCACGCGCGTGACGAAATCGTCGGCTACGTTGCGATCGATGTCCAGCCAACCGCTCACCTTGCCGCGAAAATGCGTGATTCCCGTGCGCGCGACGAACAGTGCGCCGCTACCAATTCGGGCTCGCGCCGGAAGCCCCCGCCGAATGACACTCAGCGCCCCAATGCTCGGCTTCGCGAGCTCGAAGATCGTGTCGGCGTCAGCCGACAGATCGGCGTCCAGAAACCGGCACTGCGGTCCGATGTAGCTCCTGGCGTAGCTGGGCCAGGTGCAGGCCGAGTGCGCCCTGTCGTACCACCGGAGTCCCGGCAACCCGACAGAGCCCGGATGCCGCCCCATGAGGAATGGTGCGTACGCGGGACCGGTCACCGACGGAAATACCGTGGTGATTGTGCGTAAGCTGCCTTCGGCACACAGCTGCGCGAGGGCGGGAAGCTCGCCCGATCGCATCGCAGCGCTGAGTACGTCCGGCCGCGCACCATCGGCCAGGAGGATTATTACAGAGGGGGAAGCTGGCACTAGATTCGGGTATGGCAAAAACCAGAGCCACGCAATCTACGAAAAAGAAACGGCCACCTGCACCAACCAAGGCGGCATCCACAACACGAACTGCAACCGCGAGCGCCAAATCTCCAAGAACGGCGTCCGGTAAGCGCGTCAATCCTCAGCTGCTCAAACAGGCGAGCGAGGACGCTCTGGCGGGAACGAAGGAGCGTAGCGAGGCCGGTCACATCATGGCCGGCAGAACACCGCCGTCGCTCCAGACACCGCAGCGGCCGGCTGGAACGACACGCACCGTCGACGACTCCATCCGTGACTCTCCATCCGACCTGCTCGGCGTCAACGTTACCGAAGACGAGAAGCTACTTCAGGCCCCGCACTCGACTGAAGAAGATTATACAAAAACCGATCCATGGCGTGTGATGCGTATCACCGCCGAGTTCGTCGAGGGCATGGATGCGCTCGCCGGAGTTCGCCGCGGAGTCGTGGTCTTCGGATCCGCACGCACCGCCCCAGACGACCCGATGTATCAGGCGGCGGAGGAGACGGGCAGATTGCTCGCCGAGTCGGGCTTTACCGTGATCACCGGCGCCGGTCCCGGCGTCATGGAAGCTGCGAACAAGGGAGCGAAAGAGGGCGGCGGCCACTCGGTAGGATGCAACATAGAGCTACCGTTTGAGCAGGGCGCCAATCCCTACGTCGATACGCTCGTGAACTTCCGGTACTTCTTCGTCCGCAAGACGATGTTCGTGAAGTATTCCAACGCATTCGTGATCTTCCCCGGTGGTTTCGGGACGCTGGACGAGATGTTCGAGGCAATTACGCTGATCCAGACCGGGAAGATCTATCAGTTTCCGGTAATACTGTTCGGTCGCGCGTACTGGGCTGGCCTGGTGCGGTGGCTGCAGTCCAGAGTCCTGCTCGAACGCAAGATATCTCCGGGCGACCTGGACCTGCTCATCATGACCGACGATCCGCGCGAGGTCGTTCACACCATCGCGCAGGCATATCCGGCTGAAACGCTCACGGCAAAACACCGCGGAATCAGCCCGCCGCACGCGCACGGCAAGTAACTGGCGGCCACGGACGCAAGACAAGCTTCACTGCAAACATCTACAGGAATCACGAATGACTGACAGCTCTTCCAGCGGAAAGATCACGGCGTTTGTTCGCGAGCACTTTCGCCACTTCAACGCAGCGGCCCTCATCGACGCAGCAGACGCTTACAGTCGGCACGTTGACGGTGGCGGCAAGATGCTGGTAACACTCGCCGGTGCGATGAGCACTGCCGAGATTGGTCGATCGCTGGCCGAGATGATCCGACAGGACAAGGTGCACGCCATAAGCTGCACGGGCGCGAATCTGGAAGAGGACATCTTCAATCTTGTAGCACATGACTACTACGAGCGCGTACCGCACTACCGCGATCTTACCCCCGATGACGAGCGAGCACTCCTCGATCGCCACATGAATCGCGTGACGGACACCTGCATTCCCGAGATGGAAGCGATGCGGCGCATCGAGTCAGCGGTGCTGGAGGAGTGGGTCGCGGCTGATCAGAAGAAGGAACGGCTCTTCCCGCACGAGTTCATGTACAAGATCCTGCGCAGTGGCAAGCTGAAGACCGAGTATCAGATCGATCCCAAAAATTCGTGGATGCTTGCCGCCATGGAAAAGAATCTCCCGATGTTCGTTCCAGGCTGGGAAGACTCGACGCTGGGCAACATGTACTCCGGTCACGTCATAACGGGCGACGTGAAGAACGTGCACACCGTGCGCACGGGCATCGAGTACATGATAGAACTGGCCAACTACTACACCACGCTCACCAAGTCCACGTCCCTCGGATTCTTCCAGGTTGGAGGCGGAATCGCCGGCGACTTCCCGATCTGTGTCGTTCCGATGCTGCATCAGGATCTGCAGCGTCCCGAAGTGCCGCTGTGGGGATACTTCTGCCAGATCAGCGACTCCACTACCAGTTATGGTTCCTACTCAGGTGCAGTTCCCAACGAGAAAATCACCTGGGGCAAGCTTGGCGTGGATACACCAAAGTATATCATCGAGAGCGATGCATCGATCGTCGCGCCGTTGATGTTCGCGATGATCATGGGGCAGTAACCGGTGCAACCCGTTGCGCGGCTCTTCATGGCAATCGGCAGCATCAACGCGGCGCTCGCGGTGATCCTCGGCGCATTTGGAGCTCATGCACTCAAGGGGCGCCTGTCACCGCAGATGCTCGACGTGTACCATACCGCGGTGCAGTACCATTTCTATCATGCACTGGGACTGCTGCTCATCGCGGCGCTAGCGGGTCAGTTGCAGAGCGATGGAGCGATGCGGCTAGCCGGTTTCCTGATGCTTGCTGGCATCATTCTGTTCTCTGGCAGTCTGTACGTCCTTGCGATGACGGGCATCACGTGGCTCGGCGCCGTCACTCCACTTGGCGGCCTCGCTTTCATCGCATCCTGGGTTGTTCTGGCGGTGACCGCGTTGCGTGCTGTGCGTTAGTGTCCAGCTCTCTGTCAGCGCCCGCCGGCCGAAACCGACGAGAGCGCGTGTTGAAGCCGCATTAGAAGCTCGCTCTGGGCTGCGTTGATCTTGACACGCGCCGTTGAGGCATCGAACCACCCACAACGGTCGATTTCGGGAAACGTGATGCTGCGCCCGGAGCCACGAGGCCATTCGGTGGTCATCGAGTTGCTGACTATGCCGATTGGATCGGCGTCGCCCTCCCACGCCCATGCGTGAACCACCTTACCAGCGCGCTGGCGAATGCTCCCAAGGCTGGTGAACGGCCCGGTCGGGACGATGCCGGTTTCCTCCTGAAACTCTCGGCGAGCCGCGTCGATGATTTCCTCTCCGGACTCGACGCCGCCCTTGGGGATGGTCCACGCTCCTTCGTCCCGGTTCGCCCAGAACGGACCCCCGGGATGCGCCAGAAAAAACTCGAGCGCAGCAGGACCAGTCCCGCGCCGGAACAACAGTAGCCCCGCGCTGAGATTGGGCCGCCGAGACGATTGGCTCATGAACTGAACGGTAGTAAGAGTCGCGAACGGCGAGTACGCGCGGCGGCGAAGCCAAACTTCAATCAGCCGCTCACTAAGTATATGTACGTCAGCCGACGCCGATTTGCTCCAGCGACGATCGGCAGCGCTTCAGACTGCCCGCAGAGCTACTGGCGTAGCCATCGCGCTAGCCGCGTGGCCTGCGGTTCTCCGCGTGCGCGTCAGCGGCGGCAATCGCCTGCTGCGCCTGCTGCCAGTCAATCACCGGTGCGACGTCGTCATCGCCGAGCTGCAGCGATTCGGTCGCGCGTTGAACGATTGCGTCGCCATTCGGAATTGCGAGGCCGAACTCCAGTTCCGCCTGCCGGCACAGGCGTTCCTCGTTAGCGCGGTTCAGCGGATTGGATTCACCGATCGCGTATACATGCGCGTGCATGCCCTCGTGCACGATTGACGATGCGACCTGGGCTTCGCTGAAGTCGGGATTGACCGAGAAAGTGAGCTCTACGAGGCAGCTGCGGGAGTCCGGATAGAAAGCGGCGCGGCATGGATAGCGCACCACGTGGATGCGCGAGAAGTCGCGCGAGATCTGAGCGAAGGTGTCAGGCCTGTACTGTTGGATGAGCCCGAGCGCCGTATCGAGGCGTTGGAAGACTAGCTCTGATTTGATATCGGGCCGCGTGTTTATGAGCGTTACCGGGATGCCGCGGAGGCTACTTTTCTCCATCGCCCATCCCTGCAGGGTCTGCATCGCCTGCACGCGCCATCGCTCGATCAGGTCGCCTAGCATTCTATCGTAAGTTCGCGGCCGGGTAAGACAGTGTCTACCCCGGCTGCGAACTTACGATGGCAGAAGGGTTAGGGTCTGTGGGGTGTAAACCGGTTCAACAGCGTGCCGACTGACATGCCGGCAGCAATGCCTAGTGCGAGTGCGATTGGAAGATGGTGGGCACTGACGCCGAACGTGGCGCCCAGGACGCCGCCGATGATGATCCAGCGGCCGCGGTTGTCATGATGATCAGCCTGCATCGCTCGCTCCGTGCTAAGGTTCTCTCGCTGTATCGGGGTGGATGGACCTCGGGTAAAAGACGGCCACGCCGCCGAGAGGTCACCGGGCATGAGCTTACAGCGCGTTACAGCGCGTCACATCTGAGTATCGGCTGATGGCCCGTAAACAGGTGGTAGAGGGACGTCGTTCAGTCTCAAATAAACGCTCAGTTGGCCGCGGTGATGGATCATGTGGCTCAGTATGAACGACCTCAAAACAGCGGCACGGGGTAGTGTCCAGACTGTTTTACCGGCGTTTCGGAGCGTCCACGGCTCCATCATGTCAGAATCCGTTGCGGATTCAATCGCGGCGCGCGCGCGTCTGACGTTATCGTCGAATGTGTGCATGAGACCGACTGTGGAAGCGAATCGCGGCGCTTTTCCACTGCCGCCGGCTGCGACGTCCAGCTCATCGGCTTCCATGGTGATCAAGCCGAGTTTTGGAAGATTGCAGATGTGTGACGCCAACTCGCCCAGGGTTCGCGATTTGGAGTGAGGTGTCCAGCTCGCGCGCGATTCCGGTACTCGCTCGAGCATTGTGCGCGTAGTCGCCATCTCTTGATCGAACTCCGGAAGCACGCTTGCGGATATCGACATGTCAGCCTCGGGTCAGCGGTGCGGCGGAACGTTCCTATCGCTTTCCCGCCGTGGGGTCGAGCTCGAAGACTGGAAGCTGCAACCGCCAGAGGACCGCCGCTAGACGTACCCCTGCGATTACCACCATTCCGGCAAATGTGGCAATTGGTCGTGGGACGCCGAGCCGGATCACAATGTCAGGCGATACTTGTCCCGCAGGATCCCAAAGTGATGCGCGGCGTGGCCCGCGATGACGTACGCGATCGCTCGCGCACTCACTGGCGCGTCGCCCGCGACTCCCATCCGCGACCATCCGTCGGCATCGATCTCGTTGGCGATGGACAGCGTCGAATTGCGTGTCGCGTGATAGGCGTCCACCAGCTGACCTACGGGAAAGCGGTCGAATCCTGCGGCTTCGATGTACGGCTCCTGGTCAAAGTTTGCCAGCGGAGTTTTATCGCCGCGCGCGATGCGCAACATTCGATATGAAAAGATGCGCTCCGCATCGGCGACATGGCCAATGACTTCCTTTACACTCCACTTGCCGGGCGCGTATCGGTGCAGAGCGCGTGACTCATCCAGTGTGCGCAGCCCATCCAGCGCGGTCTTCTGCCTCGCAAGCAGGTCCAGCGCGTCCTGGTCCGCGACCGGACCTATGTAGGCGTCGTAGGAGGGCTTGTATTCCGAGCTGGCTGGGCGAGAAAGTTTCGTCGGATTCATGTTGGTTGGTTGGAATCACCACGAGGCCAATGCACCAACGCCGTAGGGGACGGCGGCGGTGCATGCCGTAGTGGTTCCAACATAACACTGATCGGGCGTCGCGAGCTCCGACCGAAGCGAAAATTGCATCTCCCAGACGCGCCCGCTGGCGAGATATGTTCGCTCGCTAGCCGTGTAGTTCACATCGATGCGTGCGCCGCTGATGCCGTCAGCCGGTATCCTGGCGTTCCCCAGCTGGCGATACAGCCACGCACTTAGCCTGTCCACGATGCCGAGGGTATCGACATCGGCGTCATTGAGCGTGCAGCGGCGATTGATCAGGTCGAGCACAAGGCGACCGCCGCCCGGGAGATTGAGCCGCACCTCGTTGGGGTATCGTCGGTCGTCTGCCACGACGTTGCAGATGGAGTTGGCGACGGCCTGCAGCGCCTTGTGGCGCTGCTTTTCCCGCGGCGCTCTAGAGTGCCAGCCCAGCTCTGTCACGATGGCGATGGGAGGCATGTATTCCGCGATCGCCGCGAGCCACAATACAGATTTTGTACTCATGAAGCCATCGAATTCACCCTCTGCGGCGTCCCGCCCGTGCGGGTCAAGCGACGCCTTCATCAGTCTCTTGTAATCCAGCTCTCCCACTCTGGGAGACGCCGGCTTTGAGTCATTGTTACGGCCTATTCGACACTCTGGGCATGCAAAATGTGATCACATCACTCGCGGGCTATCCAAGGAAACGATCGGCGAGTTGGGCCAGTCTCTCGTCGCCAGTGGCCGCGGCCTGGTCCCGAATGCTGCGCACTTGGTCATGCAGCCGGCGCTCGCCCCAGTAGTAACCGGTCGCCTGCTCGGCGCTCGCTGTTTCACCGGCGCGAGCGGCTTCGAGGAGCGCGCCGGCTGCGGCAGCGTCGTAGCCGACGTCGCCGCGCGGCGGGAGCGCGTAATTGCGCCGCGGCACCGAGCCGCCGGCATCTTCGTTCACAAATGCTCTCGACACTTCGATCCTGCCAGTCCTTGGTTCAGAGATAGAACCTGTTCCCGATGCAAGATCAGTACTAGCTGGCAGGTGGCGCGCCTGGCGTCGATAGGCGCTACGACGGTGCTAGTCCCTTCGCGAGTAGTGCACAGTAGGCACTACTCGAACCTTTTTTGCGAGCTGGCTTTCCTCGGTGATGCCGGCCGCCTGCCAATCACGCTGCCAATCACGCTGTTGTCGGCGGGAATGACCGAACGCATCGTAGCCTAGCTAACGCTCATGGATTATCCCGCCGGTTATCGCGCACGTCCGCGGTTCCCAGCCGGTCTCCTCGGTGCGCCAGAGCCAGAGCCAGAGCCGGAGGCGGTGCCACCCGATTTTGGCCGGTTTGTGCCGGGCACGCTCGGGCGCGATGCCGGACGCGATGCTTGACTGGAGCGCCCGCCCTTTGAGACACTACTTGACACACTACTGCCCTGCGAACCGCCGTGGTTCGAGCGCCGCTCTGCCTTGGCAGTCGCGCGAGCGCGATCTTCGGCTTTTTTTGCGCGGATAGCCGCAATACGCTCGCCGCGCGGAACTTCGAGCGCGTGTGCGGGACGGGCGCTGTAATCGAAATCCGGAACCGTCACGCGCGGAAGACGTCTGCCAACAGCCTTCTCGATGCTCCGCAGATCGCCTTCCTCATCCGGCGCAACAAAAGTGAACGCTTCGCCTGTCGCTTCGGCGCGGCCAGTGCGCCCAACTCGGTGGATGTAGTCTTCTGGGACCAGCGGGACATCGAAGTTGACCACGTGACCGAGTTCCTCGACGTCGATTCCGCGAGCGGCGATGTCGGTGGCAACCAGGACCTTGTAGCTGCCGTTCTTGAAGCCTGCTAGTGCGGCGGTGCGCTGGGTCTGCGAGCGATTGCCGTGAATGCGATCGGCCTTTACACCATTCTTCACCAGGTAATCCGCAAGCCGATTCGCGCGATGCTTGGTGCGAGTGAATACGAGTGCCTGCTTCATCTCGCCGCGGTTCAGCAGCGCGAGAAAGAGCGCAGCCTTGAGATCCTGCGAAACCGGATAGACCGCCTGCGTAATTCCCGTCGGCGGGGCAGCGTTGCGTTCGATTCGCAGCGTCGCCGGGTTGTTCAGCATCTCGCGCGTGAGCGTCGCGATCGGCGCCGGCATCGTTGCGCTGAAGAACAGCGTCTGCCGCTTTACCGGCAACATGCGCAGCAGTTTGCGTATCTCTGGCAGGAAGCCCATGTCCAGCATGCGATCGGCTTCGTCGAGGACGAGGTGCTCGAGCTTGTCCAGCTTGGCGTAGGGATGGCGCAGGTGATCAAGCAAGCGCCCAGGAGTCGCGACGATCACGTCGACGCCGCTACGGAACGCGTGTTCCTGGGGCGACATTCCAACGCCGCCGAAGACGGCCGCACAGGTGATCGGCGTATGTACGGCTAATTCGTTAAGATGCTCGGCGATTTGCGCAGCAAGCTCGCGAGTGGGAGTCACTATGAGCGCACGCGTCGTCCCGCGCGGGCGCTGGATGAGCTTGTGGAGTATTGGAAGCAGGAACGCAGCGGTCTTGCCGCTGCCCGTGGCCGCACACGCGAGGACGTCACGCCCCTCCATCGCGGGAGGTATGGCGTCCAGCTGAATTGGAGTCGGGCGAACGAAGCCCAACTCCTTGAGTCCCTTCAGAAGGTTTGGGTCGAGCTTGAAACTGCTAAATGACACTGATAGTCCGGTTTGGAGGCAATCGTCAAAAGTAGCGGAATCCATGCCCATGCCGACAAGAAGACAGGCTCAGGCTCAGGAGCAGTCATACCGGGCGGGTAGAACCGGCCATAGACCCGGCAGTTCTCTCCGGGGTATAAAAGCATCGCCACGGTGCGAAATTCTGCCGAATTGGCATCGGAATGGCTTTCGCGTATGTTGAAGGGATGAGACCCCTTACCACATGAACATGTCCGAGGCTGAGACTCTGGCCAGGGTAGAGGTTCTGGCCGACCTGGAAGAGGAAGTTCGCGATCTCATGTTCGCTCATGAATCGAAGCGCATTCTCTGGTTTCCAAGCGAGCTGCTATCGGCGGCTCCCGACACAGACCCCGACAAGCACATACGCGATCTGCGCCGCCGGGCCGAGGGAATAAGTACTCCTGCGCGAGTCGCGCTTGCGCTCAATCTCCTTACCGAAGAAGGCCTGCCGCACTTTCATCGCCTTCTGGCGGCCTACCTCGGCGGCGATACGTTCTGGTCCAAGTGGACCAACCTGTGGACCGCTGAAGAAGACCGCCATGGCGCGGTGCTGCACGACTACTCTCGAGACAGCCAGGTGCTCAACAATCCTGTGCTCGAGAAGATGCAGTTCGAATATCTCAAGGCTGGCTTCGAGCCTACGTGGGACAAGGATCCGTACCGCGTCTTCGTTTACACGACGTTGCAGGAACGCGCTACGCAGGTGAGCCATTCCAATACCGGCAAGCTCGCGAGCGAGTACGAGCCGATGATTGGAACGGTGCTCGCAAATGTCGCGAAGGAAGAAGCGCGACACTACGTTTTCTATCGCAACGTGTTCCAGGAAGTGCTCAAACGTGATCCCAATCGCGCCCTCGAATCCGCCGCGGAGATCATGCCGTCGATCGATATGCCAGGCGTGAACATGCCGCACTTCCGCGAGATGGCCGATGTAATTCGCCGCGCCGGAATCTACGGTCCGCGCGATTATCTCAAGATCGTCGAAGAGCAGATAAAGTACTGGGCCATAGACACGATCGGGGGGCTCAACGAGATGGGCAAGAAGGCGCAGGAAAAGATCATGTCTGTGCCCGCGCGCCTCGAGCGGGTTGCCGACGTCATGGAAACGCGCAGTCGCGCCAAGACCTTTGCGTTCGCGGTTGCATTCGCGCGCGAATTCGACATGGACTAGCGCGCGCGTCCGCTCAGCGTTCTCGCACAACCGTCACGGAGTACGGCGGAAGGGTTACCGGCGCACCGGTCGCGAGCAACATTTTGCGCGGGCCAGAATTAGGGCGAGCACGGCCTTTGGCTCCGGCGGCGTGCCACTCATATTCCGCTGCCGACAGCCGCCACGCGTCAAGTGTGTCGTGGGCCGATGCAAGACCTCTTACATCGACCGTCCACGTATTCAGTGAATCGCGATTCAGCAGCAGCACCGCGATCCGCCCATCGGGACGCCGCACCGAGAATGCGCCTATCGGCGGGGCCTTTTTGGAAAGTGTGGTGACGCGAGTCGCGAGCATCGTGTGCGAGCCGCCGTCCGAGTCGGCCCACGCAGTAGTAATCATGCGCGCGGTGTGATATGTAGAATTCTTCGCGATGATGTGGCGATCGTCGTCGGCCAGAAAGAGCGTGTTGTCGCCCCATGTTGGACAGTTGATCCCGCGATCCATACTGCTCGGTTCCGTGCCGTAGAAATAAGTTTCGGTGCCGCCCAAGCTCAGAAATTGAGCGACAGTCTGTGCGACGAATATTGCGCCGGCGCGATCCATCTCCGCTTCGGCGGAGAAGGCTGAGTAGCCATACTCCGTCATGAACAGCGGCACCGTCGGTGGAACTCCATCGCTGCGCATCTGCGCAATCGCCGAGCTGATCTTGTTGGGTACCTGTGCAAGCTGTCGTGCCGTACCGTTGCATATATCGTCGAACGGATAGAATTCGAACGAGACGAATGCGAGGTCGCGTGCATGGCCCGTCTCCGACAGTGCGCGCACGAAGTCAGAGAGCCATGAGCGCTCGTCGGTAGTGCCCTCCTTCCACGCCATCATGACCTTGGTCTGTGCATCCTGCAATGACGGGCCGCCCAGCACGACTCGGGGGTCCACGCTGCGGAGCGAATCCGCGGCCTGTGCATAGAGTGCCGCGAAGTCGGCAGGCGCAATGAACTGTCCATCCGGCTCTTCGCCAAGCTCGACGCGTGGTACCGCATAGTGTCGCTTGCGCACATACCGCAACAGCGATGCGGCGTTCGCCGGAGTGTCGTAGTACACACCAACCGGCAGCAGCATCGGCAATCCGCGCGTCATTCCGCTCCCGAACAGCAGGTCGATGCCGGGCTGCTCCGTGCCAACGTCGCGATCTGAGGCGCGATGCCACGGGTCGGTGCTTGATGTGTACGTGCGCGTTTGCGTATTCAAGCTTCGCCCGCGCCTGGTGATGTCGACGAAGGTGGCGCCGTTGTCGCGCCCGATGTACAGCTCGCGGATCGCGAACCCGAGCGAATCGCGTACGTCCTTCGAAGCGTTCGGCGCAGTCCGGGAACTCGTGTGAAGGAGTATCCTGATCCAGCGTGTACTCACCGTTTGGCGCGCGAGCCAGATTGTGACATCGCCGCCGGAACCGGCCAGTCCATTACGCACCGCCCCGTCCGGGAAGGTCTTCCAACCGGCGTCATCGGCGTTATCGTCCGGACCTCGCGGTTGCTCGCCGCTCCAGTACTGCACGTCGTAGCTGGAAGCGAACGGGGTTCCCCACATGATGCGGATCGCGTTCACGTTCCGGTTACGCTCCAGATCGATCACGACCCACTGCGGGTGCCGCGCGGCCGACTCGCCGGTGTAGATCGAGTCCAGGTACGGATTGCTCTTCCAGAACGAGGTTGTGTCGCCATCCGTGAGGCGCGAGTAACCGTCGTCCCCGGCCTGATCGATTGTGTTGCCTCGACGCGGCAGGTTGTAGCCGTAGGACACGCGGATGGGCGCGGCGAGTGCGTCGCTCGAAGTCCAGTAGCCCTCATCGTGTGCCGCGTCGCTCCAGCTGCCCCGCGGATTCCAGTGCCAGGCTTCGATGCCCAGCTCGGTGCGAAGACGGTAGGAGATCGGATGAAAATTCGCTGACTTCATCGCCGCCACGTTGGCGGGCGTGAAGATGCGACCCGTTGCACCCTGGATGTGCCCGTCTATGGTTGATCCGAGCGATCTCACAGGATCGAACGCGCTGATCGAGTCGTGCGGTGAGATGGTGACTGTAGCGTGAAGTCGCTGCGCGCCCGCTGTTACCGGCGCGACACACGCAAGCAACGTCAGGGCACGCCGGAACACGACTGTTACTATTTTCGTGCGCTTGCTATCGCGGCGATGACGTCGCTTGTGGACCGCACTCGGCCAATCGTCGGAAAGAAGCGCCGCACCGGAAACTCGTGCAGGTCAGCCTCGCGCGCTGCCATTGCATCTTCCACGAAGATCTGGTCGTAGCCGCGTTCCTGCGCCGCCCGCGCCGTCGCCTCCACGCCGATGTTGGTGGAGATGCCGCCCAGGATGATGCTACGAATTCCACGTCGAGACAGCTGGATGTGGAGATCCGTGCCGAAGAATGCATTTGGCTGGTGTTTGGTAACGATGACGTCGTCCGGCTGCACACCAAGCTCCGGCATGAGCTCCGTCCAGGTCTCGGGCACGTTGAACGCCATGCGCGGCACGTCGGCAAGCGCACGCGGAAACAGTACGCCATCCGGTCCCGGGTCTACACGTACCAGTACCACGAGGATGCCGGCCTCACGGCACGCCGCGGCGAGTTGCGCGCCGTTCTGGACCACGAGCGCCGAAGCGTGCGGTAGCGTCGTGCCGCCGGCGATGCCGCGCTGAAGGTCAATGAGTACGAGCGCGGTGCCGGAGGGATCGATTTTCACTGTGTCCATCTTTGCGGTGTTCCAGT
>JBDTIP010000035.1:0-3747 GCA_039936295.1 Gemmatimonadaceae bacterium | reverse complement strand
GTGTAGTCGCCGACAGGGTGCACGTTAACGTCGACTACGACTCACAGCGCGAGTTCGACGCGTCCAACACGATCTCGATCGCGTTCGACGGCAAGCCGAACGAGTTTCTTCAGAAGCTCGAAGTCGGCAATGTCACCTTCCAGCCGCCACCATCGCGCTTCATAACCGCCGCAATTCCGAGTGGTAACTACGGCGTGCAAGCCGTCGCCAACCTCGGCGAGGGCATCAAGCTCACCAGCATTGTCGCGCAGCAAAAGGGGAATGTGGTGCGCGATCGCACGTTCACGGTTGGCGCGCACGTACTCCAGGCGGTCGATCGCACCATCGACGACTACCAGTTCGAGCCGCGCAGATTTTTCTTCACCGTCGACCCAAAGCACTTCGCCGGCTATCCCAATATCGACATAGTCAACCGCTCGCAGATGGCACGTTTGGCCAGGTCGCTACCCGACACTCTGCGGCCGATCCAGCTTTACGTGTATCGCGTCCTCATTGGCGGCCAGCCGCCGAACCCCAACGGGCCCCAGTTCCGCATCATCGGAGATCCGCGTTCGCACAAGGGACAGGTCTACGAGTACCTCCGCGAAGGCGTCGACTACTATGCGGATCCGTCGCGTCTTTGGATCGCGCTCGTGCGCCCGTTATCACTCAACAACGAGCGGCTTGTCGTAGCGTATCGCGTTCGTGTCAACGGTGTTCTCACAACGCACGTCACCACAGGCGGCACGCCGGACCTGGAGTACACCACATCGCACGATCAGTACGCCAATCTGCTGTGGGACCCGGACGTTCGGTCGAGTGATCCCGCGTTCCGGCGCGAGATAAGATCGGTCTATCGGCTCGGCGGCAGCGACGTGGTGCGCCAGAGCGTCACCATCAAGGTCGTCACTGGCAATGCCACCGATCAGGAAAAGCCGGTCGCGGGGAACGCGGCAACATATCTGCAACTCTTTGGACTGGCGCAGCCTACCAACACTTCCACATTCGACGTGAACAATCGACTGTGGCCGAGTCCGACTGATCCCAACTTCGCGCTGGGCGTCGGCGCATTTGGGACGTCCATCATCCGGGACCAGTTTCTCGTTTTTCCGTCGGTGCGCCCATTCGCCAGCAACGGGCTCGCCGGTAGCGCGAATCCGCACAACGACACCGTTTACACGACGCCCGCGGACTATCTCATTTCATCGCAGCGTCCGGAGGCAGTCTATCACATCCGCTTGCGGTATCAGGCGCAGGGTAACGGCGACAATGGCACTCTCTCGCTTGGCGCCGTGCAGGTGCGATCCAATTCGGAACGCATCCTTGTCGACAATGTGTTGCTGGCACGAGGTACCGACTACTCGGTCGACTACGACCTGGGCCGCGTCAACTTCACGCGCCCCGACACCCTGTTTCCGCGACCGCGACAGGTAACCGTGCAGTTCGAGGAAAATCCGCTGTTCGTGGAGACGCCGACTTCGATCTTCGGGTCCTCGCTTGAAATCCCGCTCACCAACGGGCAGATCAACATACTCGCGCTGTCGCAGTCGCAGCAGAGTACGTACACCCGACCCGCGCTCGGGCTCGAACCGCAGGCGATGCTCATCGGAGGAATCAATGCGACGATGAATTTCGATGCGGACCCTCTCACGCGCCTGGTTTCGCGACTGCCGTACGGTCACACCGACGTGCCTTCACACGTTTCCCTCGCTGGCGAGTTGGCGGTGAGCAAGCCGCAACCCAGCAGGAACCAGCAGGCCTATCTCGAGTCGTTCGAGGAGTCGGGTGGAATCAACGTGTTGCTCAGCGACCAGTACTGGTACCTGAGCAGCCAGCCGGCGGTAGCGCACAACACTCTCGCGCGCTATGGATCCGACGTGCTCGACCTGAACCGCGCTACGCAGATCGCGTATCAGACGAACGTGCGCGACACTTTGGGGAAGCAGATCCAGTTTACGCTGGACAACATCGATCCGGAAGTTGCATTCTCCGGCGTAGGCGTCGCCGCACCGGAGCAGCTTCTGTGGCTCACGCTGTACCCATTGTCGCGCGGACTGCTCGACGATCCCAACAGTAATGCGCACTGGAACACTGGCGCGAAGGTCGTGGGTCGCCGATGGCGCTCCATCCGAACCTCGCTTAGCCCTTCGGGTGCGGACGTGTCGCGTACCGAGAACATAGAATTCTGGGCCCTCGTCGACACGTCAACAGTCGGACGGCGCGCAAACCCTACCCTCGTCATCGACATCGGCAACATCTCGGAGAATTCTGTCGTATTTCAGCCCGATACGATCAACGTTCACGCAGTAAATCGTTTTATCCGCGATACAGTCATGACCGGACGACGGCTGTCTGGGTATGACCAGCTCAATAGTGAACGCGACCCCTTTTCGCGCACCTTCAACGCAAACGTGAACGATACCGGTTTGCCTGGCGACGTTGCTGACAGTGCAGTGGTAATCGCCGATACACTTCCTGGACAGGTGCCGACTCCGCGCATCGCCCCCAAATTCCAGATCTGCCGCAATCAGTACGGCGCGCTGTATCCGCTCGGTGACACGCGTACAGATTGCACCGTCGGGAATGGCCGCCTCGACGAGGAAGATCTCGACGGCGACAACGTGCTCAATCTTAACAGCACGCAGCGTGAGCAGGAACAGATTCGCCGCTTCGTTGTGGACCTGTCGGACGACCACAAGTATGCCCGTGTAGGCAAGTGCATAAATCGTCCAGCATTCCGCGGAGAAACCGGCCCGACTACCCCGGTATGCTGGGTGTTTGTCCGTGTGCCGTTCCGCTCACCCGACGACACGCTGAATTCACCGACCTTGAGTCGCGCGCGCGCGCTGCGAATCACGATGATCTCCGGCGCCGGAGTGTCGGATACTGCCTTTACTCAGGTTGCGCTCGACCAGCTCGTGCTGAACGGCGCGCCCTGGCTCAAGCGCGCGGATGCACCAGTGCGCGGCATTGCGGGCGATCAACCCGACATCGGCTTCGTCACCGTCGGCACTGTCGGTACCCAGGATCGCGGTGTCTCCAATGGCGTGAATTACGATTCTCCGCCCGGCGTCGGGAATCTGCCAGATCTCAAGGCAACTCCACTCACAGCGTCACGCACGCTCGTGAATGAACATTCTCTGCGAATAGTTGCTGGCGGTCTCAACACCTTCGACCGGGCAGAGGCCTACTTTCGCTTTCCCGAAGGCCAGAAGAATTTCATGAGTTACAAACAACTTCGCCTCTGGGCCCGCGGCGTGAGCTCGGGGTGGGGTAACAACGGCGAGCTTCAGTTCTATGTGAAGCTCGGACACGATGCCACCAATTTTTACATGTACCACACACCGCTGCCAGGAGCTGGTGCGGGTGCGTCAGGGTGGCTCCCGGAGATCACCGTCGACTTTTCCAAGATCATCGCGCTCAGAGCCCAGGTGCAGAATGCATATCTGCGCGGCACGCAGAAAAACACGTGCACAGGCGATGACTCCGTGCTCATTGCGAACACCCCGTTCCAGTCAACCACTTCGACAAGCGCGGTCTACGCCGCATGCTCCGATGGCTACATGGTCTACACCACCGATCCAGGCGTCAACCCGCCCAATCTCGCCGCGATCCAGGAACTCGCCGTCGGAATGGTGCGTGTACCGGGAGCCGGAGCCGCGACTCCGATCTCGCCTAGCGATACACTCGAGCTCTGGGTCGATGACTTGCGCCTTGCCGGCGTCGTCGATGCCGCGGGGATGGCTGGCCAGGTCGCGCTCGGTATCA
>JBDTIP010000034.1:0-9350 GCA_039936295.1 Gemmatimonadaceae bacterium | reverse complement strand
GCGCGCGCCGAGTCGATGGCGCGCGCGTGCATGGGATTGTTGGGGAGATAGAGCTGGAATGACCGCACCGTACGGGCGAGAGTCTTGAGTGTCTCGGATATGACCGGATCCAGCGGTCCCGACGGCGGCCTCTGAATCCCCGGCGATGGTGTCGGCGAAAGCGCCAAGCTAGTGTCCGGCACCTTGCATCGCGCGCACCTGCGCGACGTCCTTGTCACCCCTGCCGCTGACGCACAGCAGAACAGCATCGTCGTCCGCCCACGTACCCGCGGTGTGCATCAGCCATGCAACAGCGTGCGACGTCTCGAGCGCTGGAATCACACCCTCGAGGCGGCTGAGGACAGCGAACGCTTCGAGTGCCTCGCTATCGGACACCGCGAAGTATTCGGCGCGTTGCGTGTCGTGCAGAAATGAGTGCTCCGGTCCAACCCCGGGATAGTCCAGGCCTGCAGAAATGGAATGTGCGGGATGAACCTGGCCGTTCTCGTCCTGTAGCAGATAGCTGAGCGCCCCGTGCAACACGCCCGGTGTACCGCGCGAGAGCGACGCCGAATGCCGCTCGGTATCAAGACCTTCCCCAGCCGCTTCGACTCCGATAAGCCGCACTTCCCGGTCGTTGACGAACGAGTGAAATATTCCCATCGCGTTGGAGCCGCCGCCCACGCACGCCACGACTGCCGATGGCAGCCGGCCCGTGCGGTCGAGCATCTGCGCACGTGCCTCGCGACCAATCACGCTCTGCAGCTCGCGCACCATTCTCGGATACGGCGCCGGGCCGACAACAGAGCCGATTATGTAGTGCGTCGTGTCGACGTTTGTGACCCAATCACGAATCGCCTCGCTGGTCGCGTCCTTGAGCGTGCGTGTACCGGAGAGGACCGGAATTACGGTGGCGCCCATGAGCCGCATCCGAAACACGTTCAGCTCCTGACGCTGCATGTCCGTTTCGCCCATGTACACGATGCATTCAAGTCCGAACCGCGCGCAGGCAGTTGCGGTGGCTACGCCGTGCTGTCCCGCGCCGGTTTCGGCGATTATTCGACGCTTCCCCATGCGCATCGCGAGAAGTGCCTGGCCTATCGCGTTGTTGATCTTGTGCGCGCCCGTGTGATTCAGATCCTCGCGCTTGAGATAAACCGGCACCCCAACGCGCTCACTGAAGCGAGGCGCGTCACTCAGAGGCGACGGACGACCCACGTAGTCCCGAAGGAGGTCGTCATACGTCCGGACGAACACCGCATCAGCCATGGCAGAATCGAACGCCGCTTCCAGCTCGTCGAGAGCAGGAATCAGTGTTTCAGGTACATACCGCCCGCCAAATACCCCAAACCGGCCGGCGCTCTCTGGGATCAACGTCGTCAATTGCTCACGCGCTCCGCGCCGCTTCCACGAAACGGCTCATCAAGATGGGATCCTTCACTCCAGGTGCTGATTCGACTCCGGACGAAACGTCCACGACATCTGGTCTCAGCGCCCGAATCGCCGCCGCCACGTTGTCGGGATTGAGCCCCCCGGCGACGACCAGCCTGGCGCGCCTCTCGAGTCCATTCAGACGCTGGGCGACCGCATCCCAGTCGAATGGTCGTCCGGTGCCACCTAGCCCATTCGGCGCCCTCGTATCGAGGACGACTGCGTCGGCGCACTGAAACAGCTCACTCGTATGCTCCGGGAGAGCCCCCGCGCCGACCGGAACTACTGCCCACACCTCATCAGCGCCAATGGCCCGCGCCGCCATCACCGACCGCGGTGTTGCATCGCCGTGCAGCTGTGCGACCGCTAGCGGTACCTCCCTGATGTACGCCAACAGTTCCTCCGCGGTTGGACTGCCGAACACGCCAACTCGTCTGGCTGCACCAGCGTTGCGAAGCACGTGGGCCGCCTGGTGCGCAGTCTGATTTCGCGGACCGCCAGCGAAGATCACGCCGAGAAAGTCACCGCCTAGCTGCACGGCCGTCTCGGCGTCGGTAGCCCGGGTCAATCCGCAAAATTTAATCCGGACGTGCATCTCGCTCCACGCGAACATTTAGTAGCGCGCGCACTGACGCGTGTGGATCGGGCGACGACGAAACCGCCGAACCGATGAGAATTGCATCGGCGCCGCAGGCGGCTGCGCGCTCGATATCGGCGCGGTCGCTCATGCCGCTCTCTGCTACGGCGACGGCCCGGCGCGGGATCAGCGGAATCATACGCTCGACGGTCGCCGGATCTATCACCAGTGTCTCCAGGTTTCTGTTGTTGACCCCGATGATCGTGGCTCCAGCCTCCAAAGCGCAATCCAGCTCGAACTCGTCGCGCACCTCCACCAGCAACTCCAGGCCGATGTCCCGGCCGAGATCGTGGAGCTCGCACAAGAGCTTGGGCCGCAGTGCTCGAGCGATGAGAAGTGCACCAGCGGCTCCGCACGCGCGCGCCTCGAACAGTTGAACCGGCGCAACGATGAAGTCCTTGCGAAGCACAGGCATTTCGACTCCAGCGGCCACGTCGGAGAGGTCCTCCATGGAGCCGCCGAACCAGTCTGGCTCGGTGAGTACTGAGACCGCCGACGCGCCGGCCTCCACGTAGCTACGGGCTCGCTGCCTGGCATCGATGTCGGTGTTGATCGCTCCCTTGGACGGGGATCGCCGCTTTACCTCGGCGATGATCGCAACATCGCCCTTTCGCAGCACGGCTCGCAACGACGGAGGACGCGGCGCCTCCTCGGCGCGACGAACCCACTCCCCCCTGCGCGTCAGGCCAGCCTTGGCGCGCGCGCGCGCCTCTTCGACCAGGATGCCTAGCATGCCGGTTGGGGCGGTCCAGCGAGTCCGCAATGCGGAAATACCTTGCGTTTCGGGCATTCTTCGGATAACGTATTCTTTCGGCGGCTGTTCGGGGTCAGCCGTGCACGCGGACCCACCCTCTAGGAATCTGGCGATGTCGCTGACCAAGCGCCAACGGGAAATTCTCAGTTATCTCGCGGAATACACCGAGGATAACGGATACGCTCCGAGTTTCGAGGAGATAGCCGCTCGATTCGAGTACAGCTCGCTTGCGACTGTCCACGAGCACCTGAGTAACCTCGAGCGAAAGTCGTACATCAAGCGTCGCTACAACGAGAGCCGCGGAATCGAGATTCTGCCGTCGGACCAGTATCCGCGGGCCGTCCAGATTCCGCTGCTGGGCACGGTCGCCGCCGGAATGCCAATCGAAGCCATCCCGCAGCACGAGACCATCGCGGTCCCCGAGGACTTCGTCCACCGCGGCGGCAATCATTACGTGCTTCGCGTTCGCGGCAATTCAATGATCGACGATCATATATGTGACGGAGACTTCGTAGTCGTAAATGAGCGGTCGTCGTGCGACAACGGCGAGACAGTGATTGCGCTCATAGACGGCGCGTCGGCGACGGTGAAGCGATTCTATCGCGAGCGTGACGGCCGCATCAGACTACAGCCGCGTAATGAGTCGATGGATCCCATTTATGTTCACGAAAACGACGTCGCGATTCAGGGAATCGTCGTTGGGGTAATGCGGCGCTGCTAGCCCGTCTCGAGCCGCGCTTACGCGCGCGGTAACGCTGCGCGCAGCCGTTCCAGGGCCGCCGTCGCTGACCCATTGGCGACGGCGGCCCTCGCCAGTTCCACGCCACGCACGAGCGAATCTGCCATGCCCGCCACGTAGATGGCCGCTCCGGCGTTTGCCACCACGGCGACGATTGCCCCTCGGGGCGCCGAGCCATCGAGACAGGCGCGCACGAGCGCCGCGTTCTCGCCGGGACTGCCTCCGGCCAGCTCGGAAGGACGGGCCTCACCGGACCCCAGTTCTTTCGGACTGATACTCCACTCCGTCACACGACCACCGCGAATCTCGAGTACACGCGTCAGCCCAAGTGGGGAGATCTCATCCATGCCAGGCTCGCCGTGCACGACGAGCGAGTGCACCGTCCCGAGAGTTGCGAGCGCCTGCGCGATCACATCTGCGCGACCGGCGTCTGCAACGCCGATCACCTGACGACCCACTGATGCTGGATTGGCAAGTGGCCCAACGATGTTCATCACGGTAGGAACGCCGAGCTCGCGGCGAACTGGGCCGACGTGCCGCATTGCCGGGTGCATTCGCGGGGCGAACATGAATACGATCCCGGCAGAATCGAATGCGTGGCGCATCTGGTCGACGTCGACGTCTATGTTCACACCGAGTGCTTCGAGAACGTCCGCACTGCCGGATTTTGAGGTGAAGGAACGGTTGCCGTGTTTCGCGACGCGCACCCCTGCTCCGGCGGCAACGAGCGCGGCGGCCGTCGAGATATTGAACGTTCCCACTGCGCCCCCGCCGGTACCGCAGGTATCCACGATAGCATCGCTGTCGGGCAGCGTAAGGCGAACCATGGCGCGGCGAAGCGCGCTTGCAGCTCCAGCCACGACGTCTGCTGATTCGCCTCGCACGCGCAGTCCCGTAAGCAGCGCAGATATCTGCACTGGCGATGCATCGCCCCGCATCACCACATCGAATGCGGCCGTGACGCCATCCTGCGTCAGCGGGAGATCGTGTGCAAGCGCGAAGATCGTTTCGTGCAGCGGCAATGGAGGAGGCGTTGACGTCATCTTCTTAAGACTACTCAGGACCGCGCCGGCTCCGCTGCCTGCTCGGACTCCGCGAGGCGCGCTTCGAGGTGGCGAATGAGATCGCTCTGGGCGCGAAGTGACGAGTCCTGCTGGTGCAGTTGCACATGTGTACGCTCAAGCCTATCCACCGCGTTCACAACCTGCCCCTCTACCGCTACGAGTCTCTGCTCGGCGGCTATCGCGCGACGCTCGGCGGCACTCACTGCATCGCGGAGGCGATGGACGACATCGCTGGTCCCGGCGCGTTGCGCCGCTCGGAGGCGCTCTACTTCGCGCTCCAGACCAGCCACAGCGCTGGCATGCTCGGCGCGCATGCGCGTTGTTACTTCATGCAGCGCCGTCACCGCTTCGAAGCGCGCGTCACGCTCGTAGAACCTGGCGTATGCCAGCTCGAAAAGCGTCGCCAGAGGCGCTGCGCGATCGAGCAGTTTGGCGCCAGATCTGCGATTCGAATCGTACAGGGCCAGGGCTGCCGCAAGTGCGCCCTCGAACACGATTCCTTTGAGTAGCAGACGGAAATCGCCGACTCCAGTGTCGAGGCCAAGCAGCGTCGCATATTGCGAGCTCTGGTCGCCGACATCTGCAAAACGCTGGCCTGCAAGGACCGCGTACTGCACGGTCGGCGGCAGGTGGTCGAGCGCAAGCAGCGCGTGCGCGGGAAGGGCCTCGTCGGACGAAATCTCCGAGGCCTGCGTGTTGACCAATGCGTTGCGGCGCGGGTCTACGGTGAGCAGAACAAAGCCGGTATTCCGGTCACCACAGGAGAGCTCTTCGTGGACGGCTCGGAGCGCGGCAGACGCATTCGGGACCAGAGCGAGGTCAGCTGCGAGCGCGGGAAGAGATTTTACAGGCATCCGATGCAGCGAGTTTGTCGCCTAAATCGTGTCTTGTCAATGGTTTGCGTAGCTCTTGCTCCCAAATTTTCGGACTGCTGCGTTGCTTGACATAACCCCCCCGGAAGATAAGTTCCGCCGCATGCGGGAGCGGACCGTACAACTCGTGCTTCAATATGACGGGTCCCGGTTCGCCGGCTGGCAGCGGCAACCGACCTCGGCAACGGTTCAGGGAGCTGTCGAGGCGGTACTCGAACGGTTGTTCGAGCGACCCATCAAGGTCGTTGGGGCGGGACGGACAGACGCAGGGGTTCACGCGCGAGGACAGGCTGCGCACGTGCGAGTGCCGGAGACGTGGGATGCCTCCAGGCTTCGTCGAGCGCTCAACTCTCTGCTCCCACCCGACGTCTGGATCGCGCAGGCGCACAACGTTACCGATCAATTTCACGCGCGCTACAGCGCCATATCGCGGCGCTACACGTATCAGCTCGGCACGGACGACGAGTCCGCATCGCCATTTCGGCGCCGCTACGAATGGCGCGCGCCGTGGCGGCTGCATGACGAAGCGGCGCTTGCCAGTGCCGCAGGGGCGTTATTGGGCGAGCATCAGTTCTACGGCTTCGCCGTACGCGGCACCGCGCCATCCACTGACGAGCATCGCTGTACTGTGACCTATGCCGAGTGGTCGCACGGCGGAGGCAGTGCGCACTTCACGATTGAGGCGAACCGATTCTTGCACCACATGGTTCGATTCCTGGTTGGAACGATGGTGGAGATCGCGGCCGGCCGCAGAACGCCGGAGTCGTTTATCGAACTACTCTGCGCCAACGACAATCGGACGGTGTCTCCGCCGGCTCCAGCGCACGGATTGTTTCTGGAACGCGTCATGTATCCATTGCACTTCTATCCTGAGGACGTATGAAGCTCTTCGTGCAAAGCGCGATCGTGGCGCGGATCAAGGAGTGGGCAGAAGCCGATCTGCTTGACGGTGTAGTTCTGTCACCCGTTGATGTCGCCGCGGACGACCCGTCGGCCTCGGTGGTGGACCGTCTCACCGAAATCGCGGTCGACTTCGGCGTGCCGGTGTGCGTACCGGTTACGTCCATCACAGGAACGGACATCTACCGCGAGGCTCGCGAGATCGCTCGCGCATCCGAACATGCGATCGTGCAGATTCCGTTCGTCGAGGATGCCGTCTCGCCGATCCGCAAGCTGGTTGCAGATGGCGTACGGGTTTGCGCGACGCAGGTGTACTCGGGCGCGCAGGCATTCATCGCCGCAAAACTCGGCGCCTCGATGGTTGCGATAGACGTCCGTGACATAGACGCGCAGGGACGCCCCAGTGGCGAGGCTGTCGCGCAAATCCGGGCTGTCATCGACAGGTGCCACCTCGAGTGCGACGTCGCGGTGACGCCTGCACAGAACTCGATGTGCTTCACGACGTACTTACTTGCCGGCGCAGACGTCGCTTATGTCACGCCGGAGTTGTTCGCCTCACTAATGGTGCATTCCCTGACTGACCGCGGCGTTGATCGCTACCTCAGTGCACTCAGCAAACGGCAGAAGCCGAGGACACTCTAGACAATGAAGTGCATATGTGCCGTCGCTTTGATTCTTGGAGCGCTCGCATGCAAGGGCCGCTCGTCGAACGCGCAGCAGGTGAGCATCGCGCAGCCCGCCGCAAACGCGCAGGTCGATGCATCTCGCCGCACGGCGATCACCGCAGCAGTCGCTCGCGTCGCTCCGTCGGTAGTTACAGTTCAAACGGAAGCCGTCGAGCACGTTCCTGCCGATATGATGGAGCAGTTTTTTGGTGGACAGTCCGCTGAGCGCCCCATCGCGGGATTGGGGTCGGGCTTTGTGATCCGCAAGGATGGCGTCATACTGACAAACGCGCACGTTGTGCGCGGCGCAACCCGGATCTCGGTCGCTCTGCGTGATGGAACTACGTATCCGGCCAAGCTGATCGGCCTTGACGATGTGAACGATCTCGCCGTGCTGAAGGTCGATGCGTCCCACCTTCCAGTGGCGCCACTCGGAAATTCATCCACGCTGATCGTGGGCGAGTGGGCTATCGCGATCGGTAATCCGTATGGCTTCATGCTGGCGAATACGGAGCCGAGCGTAACGGTGGGCGTGGTCAGCGGAGTTGGCCGCAATCTCGTCGCTCCGTCGTCCGATGCAGGCAATGGTACTTACGTCGATATGATCCAGACGGACGCGGCGATCAATCCGGGGAATTCAGGCGGCGCGCTCGTCGATGCGGCTGGCGAAGTCATCGGTGTCAATAGCTCCATTTATTCGCCCAGCGGTGGATCGGTCGGGCTTGGCTTTGCGATACCCATCAATCGTGCGTCGCGCGTGGCGGACGACCTGCTCGATCACGGCTCGGTTCGCCGGCCCTGGATCGGGGTCAAGCCGGCGATGAGCCAGACGCGCACGCCGGGCGAGCGGCCGCTTCGCGGCGTGGTTGTCGCCGCAGTCACTCCGGGGTCCCCAGCCGCATCGTCGGGGATTCGCAGCGGCGACGTAATTCTGCAGGCCGCCACACGGCCCATCCGAAACTGGTATGACTGGGAGGCGGAGTTACTGGAGTTGCGCGTGGGTGACACGATTCCGATCCAGATTCGTCGCAGCAGCTCCGACATCACCGTTCACGTGAAGGTGGCGGACCTGCCGGAGGTGAACGCTCCGCGCGTAACGGTGCTCCACGAGATCGAGCTCACCACGCTGACGCCAGCGATTCGCTCGGAGCGCAACATCAGAAGTCCATCCGGAGCCTACGTGCAGGCCGTGAGCCCAAGAGTATCGGCGCAGGTTGGACTCGCGCCGGGAGACGTCATCGTGCAGATCAACCGAGCCAGAATCACGAGCGCCGAGGATGCTGCCGCTGCGCTCAACAGTGGTAGAGGCGCAGTGGTGATGTACGTCGAGCGTCAGGGTCAGTTCTACTCCACCGAATTCGTAACCCAATAGATGCACGATACTTATTCGTCGCCACTTGGCGCCCGGTACGCATCCCGTGCGATGCTCGAGTTGTGGTCGCCCCAGGAGCGTCACCGTCTGTGGCGCCAGCTCTGGATCGCACTCGCAGAATCGGAAATGGAGTTGGGTGTCGACATTCCCCCGGATGCAATCGCAGAGATGCGCGCGGTCGCGGATAATATCGATTTTCCGGCTGCGGCCAAGTATGAGGAACGATTCCGACACGACGTGATGGCGCACGTGCACACGTTCGGCGATGCCGCGCCGAGTGCGCGCAGATTCATCCACCTCGGCGCGACCAGCGCGTTCGTCACGGACAACGCAGATCTGGTGCTGATGCGGCGCGGGCTGTCGATGCTTCGCGCACGCGCGCTCGACGTCGTGCGGGCGCTCGCCGGATTCGCAGATACGTGGAAGGACGAACCGACGCTCGGTTACACACACATCCAGCCCGCGCAGCTCACGACTGTAGGCAAGCGCGCCACGTTATGGATCCAGGATCTCGTGCTGGACATTCACGACATGGATTATCGCATCGCGTCGCTACCGATGCGGGGCGTCAAGGGGACGACCGGGACCCAGGCATCGTTCCTGCGACTATTCAATGGCGACCATGCAAAGGTTCGCGAGCTCGACCGTCGAGTCACATCCAAGATGGGATTCGCGTCGTCGATACCTGTGAGCGGGCAGACATACACTCGTAAGCTCGACGCTGGGGTGTTGGGATCCGTTGCCGGCGTTGCCGCGAGCGCCGCCAAATTTGCGAGCGACATGCGACTCCTGCAAACTTTTGGCGAGATTGAGGAGCCGTTCGAAAAAGAACAGATAGGCTCCTCCGCAATGGCCTACAAACGCAACCCGATGCGCTCGGAACGCATCAACTCGCTCGCGCGGTTCGTCCTTTCTCTCGAGCCGAATGCCAACGCGA
>JBDTIP010000033.1:0-5389 GCA_039936295.1 Gemmatimonadaceae bacterium | reverse complement strand
CTAGGCGGCAGGCAGCCAGCAAATTGTCATCGTCCTGCAAGCTTCCGGGTGTAGCTTGGCTTAGTCCGTACAGCCATCTTCCGGAGAGAAACCCATGTTCCGCCCGCGTCTACTATCCAGCGCCTTCCTCGCTACGGGGACCTTGCTCGGCGCAGCTGCGATTGCACTACCCGCCTCAGCCCAATCCACGCATTATCACGTCGTCAAGACGCTCGACATGGGACCGACCCGTGCCGACTACATCATTATCGATCCCATCGGCCGGCGCCTCTACGGGCTCGGTGACAAGGTGATCGACGTCGACAACGACTCGATTGTCGGCACGGTTGAAGGGGGCGGCGGTGGCTACATCATCGACCACGACCAAAACCGCGGACTCGTGCGCAATGGAACTCTGTTCGACCTAAAGACACTCGCCGTAACAGGCCACATAGACATGAGAGCCGACGGAAGCCTCTACGATCCCGCCACGCACCGTGGCTTCGCGTGGGAGGGCAAGAACGGCTGGGTGGTCGACATGCGTACCGGCAAGCTCATCACCACGACGCTGATCGGCGACGGACTGGAATCAGGCGTCGCCGACGGACATGGGAAGCTCTTCGCCAACATCGAGGACCAAGGTGCGATCGAGCAGTTCAACACACGCTCGCTCAAGATAGAGAAGACCTATCCGGTGCCGGGATGCGGACATGCACAGGGTTTGTCGATGGACACCCAGACGCGACGTCTCTTCATGGCGTGCGACACTGACATGGTTGTCATGAACACCGACAACGGGAACGTCATCACGCGAATCAAGGTTCCGAGCCGCTCCGACATGAACTGCTTTGATCCGGTTACGAAGCTGGCGTTCAATCCGAATAGAGCCGACAGCACGGTCACCGTGGTGCACGAGGACTCGCCGGAGAAGTTCACAGTGGTCGAGAAGCCGTCCACCGGTGGTGCAGCGCGGACGTGTGCGGTTGATTCAAAGACGCACAAGCTGTACGTGTTCTATTATGAGGGGAATCCGCGACAGGGTGGAAAACTGATCGCCGCTGTGCTCGCGCCGTGAGTCGAATGAACGCTAGTCGCCATTAGCTTCTGATCGACGTACAACCTGTCTGTACGCGCTCCGCAAGACCGGATGCGCGGGTAGTACTGCGGCACACGGCAGCTTCGATGGCCGACACTCGCCCGACGATCCGCACGGATTCTCGGGCGCGTGTCACCGCGGTGTACAGGAGCTCCCGCGTCAACACGAGCGCATCGTCATCGGGAAGAACGAGCACGACGTGCGCGAATTCAGATCCCTGCGACTTGTGCACGGTCATCGCCCAGGCCGTCTCGTGCTCTGGTAGCCGCGCCGGTGCGACGCCGCGTACCCCTCCAGCGCCATCAGGGAAGTACACGAGCCTGCGACCATCAGGCGCCGTGAACGTCACGCCCATGTCACCGTTGAATAGCCCGTTCGCAGTGTCGTTCGCGGTGACGAGCACCGGGCGAAGATCGTACCACCGCGCGCGCGTAGGCACACCGCGCCCCCGGAGCCACCACTCGATCGCGTGATTCACACCGGTGACACCATGCGTCCCCTCGCGCACCGCGCATAACACGCGGAACTCGCTGAGCGCGCGTAGCGCATCTTCCGGCGTGCTCGCGTTCAGATAGCGCTCCAGTGACGGAAGGATAGGTGCGAGCAACGCGTCGACCGAATCAACAGAATCACAGCGCGCAACGTCGCCGTGCGCGCCGCCTTCGAGCACGGTACTAGCCTTGACGGCGTCACCTGTTCGCACGGCATCAGCAAGCGCGCCGATGTCGGGATGCGCCTCAAAACGATATGACCGCTGCAGTCGGACGACGGCGTCCCGGAGTGGTGTCGCACTCGCACTCGATGGAATGTGTTCATCGGAAAGCTCCGCGTACACCTTCGCCAGCGCGACGCCGTGCGTTTCACCGGACGCATCAGCCGCACGACAGAGGTCGCCCAGCACGTAGCCGGTGTCCACGCTCGCGAGCTGATCGGGATCGCCCAACAGGATGATGCGTGCGCCTGAACGAAGTGCGGCGAAGAGCGCGTCCATCATTAGCAGGTCGACCATCGAGGCTTCATCCACGACAATGACGTCATCGGCGAGCGGATTGTCGGCGTTGTACGCATAGCAATCGTCCCACGGCTGGTAGCCGAGCAGGCGATGCAGTGTGCGGCCTTCGCGCGGAAGCCGAAGGCGAATCGCGTCGTCGATCGGAAGTGTCGCGGCGCCGTTCGTGATCGACTGCGCGAGGCGCGCCGCTGCCTTGCCAGTCGGAGCGGCAACTGCGATCCTGAGCGCAGGCTCTCGCTGCAGGAGGAGCGCGAGGATCTTCGCCGCCGTTGTTGTCTTTCCGGTGCCAGGGCCGCCGGTGATGACGCTGAGCTGGTTTCGCAGCGCGTTCGCAGCCGCGATGCCCTGCCAATCGGTGCCCCCATCGCTCGTTCGCGGAAAGAGCGTGCGAAAGAGCGACACTGTCGCGGCAGCTGGACCATCCTGCACAGCACTCGTGTCAATTCGCGCCCTCATGGCGCGCGCGAGCCGCTGCTCGGCGGCGTGATACCTGTACAGGTAAAGCCGCGTCCCGTCCAGCACGAGCGCCGAGGGCTCGATCCCGTCGCCGCAGAGCGCGCTCCGCTCGAGGATGGAACGACACGCGGCAAAGTCCGGAAGCGCCGATCCGTCGGCGTGCGCGCCCCATGGGCTCACGCCAGCGAGTGCCGCCAGATCGATGCAGCTGTGTCCGCGCGCCCGCTCCGCACTCAGTAGAGCCCCGGCGATTCCGACGACGACGCGCTCGTCCGGCGCGAGCGACATCGACAGATGCCGAACGAGGAATCCGCCGAACTGCGCGTCGATGGGTGCAAGCATGCCACGTTCGGCGAGGATGTCGAGCTGCTTCACGCGACACCTTCCAGTTCAGTGCCGGCAGATTGATGGTTCATCAGTGCGTCGAGCGCGTCGATGAGCGACTTCGCCGGCCGGTCCACAAACCAGCCGCGCTGCGTTCCGTCAATGCCACGCAGGAACGCGTAGTACACGCCGCCCATGTGCGTCTCGTACGTGTAGCCAGGAACGCGCGCCCGCAGAAACCGGTGAAGTGCGGTGACGTACAGATGGTACTGCAACACGTAGTGACTCGTGAACATCTCCCGCTCGAGAGCAACAGGCTCGTACTGCGCGGGATTGTCGCCGAGGTGATTGGACTTCCAGTCCACAACGTACCACCTGTCCTCGTGCATGAAGGCGAGGTCGATGACACCGGTGAGAAAACCATGCGTCCGCTCCGGTGCGATCTGCTTGAGTGTACTTGCGTACCGTTTTGCGATCTCACCACCATCAGTGGCGAACAGTTGCGCGAGCGTGTGGGGCTCGACGACGCCGAGCGGCAGGTCGAAAGTCCACTCGCGGAGCGTGACCGTGCGCGGAACGTCGCGCAGCGCGAAGTGCGCACCCGGGAGCGTGGACTGCAGCACGCGAGTGGCCATGTTCGCGACCGCAGTCACGCGCCCGTCATCCGTATCCTCGATCATACGCTCACGCTCGAGGATACCGACGGTCAGCGCCCGAACAACGTGTTCGGGGGCATTGAAGTCCACCTTCTCGAACAGCTCGTGCAGCACGATGCCCGCGGCTCGGCCCGCCGGAAAGGCGAAGAAGTCGTCGCGCGAACGCACCGGCACTATTGCTCTCATCAGCGGCACCCGTCCGCTACCCGCGTCGCTAACGTCGCGCCCGTCTTCGACGTGGTGCTCCCAGCCGTGCTGCGAAGCGGTGAGCTTCGAGAAGCTGGTGATGCGCCACGAGTCCAGTTGCGACGATGAAGGAAGCCCTGCACGCGGCTTCGGCTCGGCGAGTGGCGAACGTGCGCCACTCCAACGTTCGATCGACTCCTCGGTAGTGGCGAGCACTTCGCAAGACATAGCGCCGTCGCTCGCAGCAACGAGCTCGCGCAGTGTCTGTTCCCACGTCCTGAATGATGCTTCCATTGTAGTCGCGACCTGCTCAGCGACCTGTGCCGGTTCGCCCTGGATGTCGTTGGGGCGGAGAAGGTAGCCGAGCGCCGTGTGCCAGGAGGCAGCCTTCGTCTTGGCGTTGGTGACTGGCCCCCAGCCGATGTAGCAGCGATACCGCGCTCGCGTGAGCGCGACGTACGCAAGGCGCAGATCCTCCGCCAGGCGCTCCGCTTCGGCGAGACGTCCACGTTCGGCACGCTTCGGTGAGCCGTGATCGAAAACGATTGTGCGATCGTCTTCGTGGACGAGCACCGGATCGTCTGAGCCAGCGCGCTTGCACGACCACAGCCCGGGGCAGAAGACGACATCGTATTCGAGGCCCTTGCACTTGTGGATCGTCAGGATCTGCACTGCGTCTGCGTCGCTCTCCAGTCGAAGCTCCGTACGTTCCGCTTCCTCCGTCTTCATAACGCGTGCGCGTGCAATCCGGAGCAGGAGTCCTTCGGGCGAAAGGCGCTCCTCCGCGCTCAGTGCGTGCAGCAGTTCAACGGCCTGACGCAGATTCGTCAGCCGGCGCTCACCATCGTCGTGCGCCAGCAGTCGCTCGGCGACACCGTTGCTAGTAATGAAGCTCTGGACCATCCGGAGGAAGCCGCGATTCACCCAAGTCTCGCGCCATGCGGTGAGATCGTCGATGAGTGTCTGCCATTGCTGTTCACTCTCTGTGCGCGACAGTGCGTGAATCGCGGTCGCGTTCTTCCCCCACATTTCTGTGGCGAGCGCCGCACGAACCGTCCGCCCATCCTGAGGCGTGAGGATCGCCGCGAGGATGCGTTGGAGCTCGCTGACCTCTTCAGATTCGAGGATGTCGCCGAGCTTGGCGAGAATGCAAGGAACACCGGCGTCGTGGAGCGCGCGGTGCACATCCGCTGCTTCGTACGAATCGCGGACGAGCACCGCGATGCTGCCAGGCTGCATGCCTGCGCCACCGTCCTCCGTGCGCGTGATGAGCCGGACACATTCGCGTGCTGTTGCGCGGTGGAATTGCGCCGCCGCTTTCCCTTTTCCCGGCGGCTTGTCGCCGTCCGCGGGAGCGTACCACCAGTGCAGCGCGCCGAACCGATCATCCGCAAGCGGCCCGTTTTCGGGTCGTGCAGCAGTCGCCGGCCGGAACTCGATCCAGTCGTACAGAAACGCGTTCGGTCGCCGACCGAAGAGTGCGTTCACGGCAGCGACCATTTTCGGCGTACTGCGCCAGTTCTGCCCCAGCGTGTACACGTTATCCGCCAGCTGTGCGGCTTCACGATACGCGAAGATGTCTGCACCCCGAAACGCGTAGATCGCCTGCTTGGGATCGCCGATGAGGAAGAGGGGACGCTTGGCGAACGCGATCGAGAAGATTGGGAACTGGTACGCGTC
>JBDTIP010000032.1:0-4939 GCA_039936295.1 Gemmatimonadaceae bacterium | reverse complement strand
CCGAAGCAACGTGGACTTACCGCACCCCGAAGGGCCGATTATCGCGGTCACCGTATTCAGGTCAAGCCCGAGCGTGACGTCCTTGACGACGTGGTGTTGGCCAAAATATGCGTTGAGCCCGTGCGCGGCGAGACACGGTCCACCGCGCTCTCCCAAGAGACGTTCCGTGTGCTGCGCTGCGTCGCCGCCCGTCGCGGGTCTCTCACGTGCGCGCGTGTGATGTGCGGCTGTCGGGTGTCCATGGTCCCAGTTACCGGGCCCCGGTAGGACGATCGCGTGGGACTCAATCAACGGCAGCCCCGAAACGTGAGCGAGTTGCGAAACGTGCGGCGAGACTGATAACGAACACTATTCCGATCAGTACGAGTGCGCCTGCCCACGCAAGTGAGTGCCAGTCGTCGTATGGGCTTACCGCATAGTTGAAGATTTGCAGTGGCAGTGCTGCAATCGGACGGTTTAGTGATGTCGACCAGAACTGGTTACCGAACGCGGTAAATAGAAGCGGCGCCGTCTCGCCTGCGATCCTCGCGATTGCCACCAGCGCACCTGTGACTATCCCGGGCATCGCGGTACGCAGCACTACGGCGAGCGACGTCCGCCATCGCTGATAGCCCAGCGCCAGCGCGGCTTCGCGCAGTGCGTTGGGGACGAGCAGGATCATCTCTTCCGTGGTCCGCGTAACCAGCGGCATTACCATGACTGCGAGCGCTATGCCGCCGGCCACGGCCGAAAAGTGGCCAGCGGGACGGACGAGCAGTTGCCACGCGAAGATGCCCAGCACAATTGACGGCAATCCATTGAGCACGTCTGACAGAAAGCGTACCGAGTTCGCGAGTGGCCGGCGTCTGTGTTCCGCGAGATACAAACCCGCGCCAATTCCGACGGGCACGCCGATGACCGCGGCTATGCAAATAAGGATGAGTGTGCCCACGATTGCGTTGGCCATCCCGCCTCCCGCGTTGCCGACTGGTGCTGGCATGCTGACGAATAGGGCCAGATTGAGCGACCCAACGGCGGCCCTCGCTATGTGGACCAGGATGAAAATCAGCGGCAGGGTCGCAAGCGCCGCTGCTCCGTATGTGAGCGCCACCATCGCAGCGCTGACTGCTCTGCGACGACGACGGTGGGCGGCAGTGGAGTGGGACTTTAAAACACTTCTCATGCGTCGGCCTTGTCGGCTACGGTCCAGACGAGCCATCGTGCGATTCCGTTCACGACGATGGTAATGAGAAAGAGCACCGCACCGACGGCCATGAGGGCTGACAGATGGATATCGCTCGTGGCTTCGCTGAACTCGTTGGCGATGAGCGACGCCATCGTGTATCCGGGCGCAAGCAGCGACGCTGAAATTTCAGGGCGATTACCGATCACCATCGTCACGGCCATTGTCTCTCCGAGTGCGCGGCCGAGTCCGAGCATCACCCCGCCGATGATACCTGACCGCGCATTGGGGATCACGGCGTCACGAATTACTTCCCAGCGGGTTGCGCCGAGCGCGAGCGCCGCATCGCGCTGGGAGCGTGGCACGGCTCGCAAGACTTCGCGTGACACGGCCGAGATGTACGGGAGCGCCATGATCGCAAGGACGATTCCCGCGGCGAGCATGCTCGGACCATACGCTGGCCCACTGAAGAATCGCGTCGCACCGAGGTGTAGCGTGTCACGGAGAAACGGGATTATGTCTTCGCGCAGAAGCGGAATCAACACGAAGATTCCCCAGAGTCCGTAAACCACGCTCGGAATGGCGGCGAGAAGATCTACGAGAAAGGCCACTGGCTGCTGCAGCCATCGCGGCGCGAACTCCGATAGGAAAACCGCGACTCCGAGTGCCAGGGGCGTCGCGATCAGCAACGCGATGAACGAGGAGACAATCGTGCCGAAGATGGCCGGCGCCGCGCCGAATTTCCCCGCCGGCACATCCCATTCGCTGGATGTCAGGAAGCCGAATCCGAATTCATGAAGCGCGGGCCACGCGGCGCGGCTGAGCTCGGTGGCGATCGCGATGAGTAGCAGCGGTATGAATGCGGCGAACGCCGTTGTCAGAACTGTATAGGCGCGATCGCCCGTGTCACCGCCGGCGGAGAGTCGCGGGAGACTGCCCTCGCGCTCCAGGGAGCTCACATCTCTGATTCCGGGGAGGCCGTCCATGTTGCACTGAAAGCTAGAGCCATTCACGGGCTGGAGCGACGCGTTGCGTGTAACGGCATTGTCACAACCCGTGAGGTCACTGGCTGGCAGCGCGGCGTCCGACTGTTCGCTCCTAAGCACACGCCTGACAACGGTGCTACAATGGCGTTGTGTCCCTCCGGCAGCGCCTCAGGATTGAAGAAGTGTGCGAACAACCGCGGTTGCGAGCCATTCGAATGGCATCCGCTTCGATACTCGACTGATAGTGGTTGCTGCCAGTACGCGCATGCACTTCGAATGAGCGATGCATGCGCGTACAGGCAACCGTTTATGGACGGGCTGTTAGTCGCGTATCCACGTAATCCGCAACTCCGCGGTCCCGCGCGCGAATCGCGAGCAGGTGTGGTCCGCCGGTGACGGTGAGCGGGAATGTGTAACTGTCTCTCGTCGCGCAGTTTTCATGCTTGACGAAGCCACTGATTGGGTCATAGCCCGACACGTTGATCGGTGTGACATTCGTGCCGTCCATGAACACTTGGAAATCATTGTCGATCGCAATGCCCATGGTGACGCCAGAGGTCCACCATGCCGGTAGCGTGAAGTTCTTGCGGAGCAGCATGTCGCTGTTCAGTGGCCAGGGCGTAACGACCGGCGCGAGCAGTGGGCAGATGCTGCTGATGTTCGAGCTTCCAAACGGAGCGTTACCGGTCTGCCAGCCGGTCCCCGGCACGTAGCTCGTGTTTGCGAAGTTGGGCTCGAGCCCATACGTGCCGGAAAGATACATGTAGCCGGCCGTCTGGTACGGTATGATGTCAGTGCTGGTCGCAGTAAACGCTACCGGATTGCTGTCGACAACGATGCCCGCCGTCGAACTACTTCCGAAGGTTTTGATTCCGGAGATGTTCGTCGGTAACGTGAAGCTCGCTGTAGCGTTGAGTGTGTTTGCCGGACCGGCCCCAAGCGTCCAACTCGGAACAGCGGCGATGCCGGTCGTGTTGTCCGTGACCACAGTTGCAGAATTGACAATCGACGAGCTGCTTGAGGGTCCAAGGCTTCCACCGCCCGAACCAATGGTGAACACTACTGAAGCGCCACCAAGCGGAGTGTGACCATTAACCGTCTGCACCATGACTGACGGCGCCGCTGCTACCGGTGATCCAGCAGGAGCGAGTTGCGGCTGGGCAGGGAAGCTCGAAACGAGCTTCACGACGACGGCTGTGTCGACACCGCCGAAGGGGCTGAACGAGCTGGTCTTGCCACCGACGCCGCTCGACGTGAATGCATAAGCCGGCTCAGGGGTGAACAGCTTGAGCGCTGACGATTCGATGCGTCGCAACGCTCGTCCGTAATCGCCATTGCGCGCCAGTTGCATGGTGCTTGGCTGGCGAATCATTCCGGTGGGACCGCAGACCAGGAACGGTGTAGGCGCCGCTGTAAGAATCTGAATGCTGTCACCAACGTTGTGTGCGAGGTCCACAGTCGACGGAGGCGGTGCATCGCCACTTCCATTGATGCAGCCAGCGGCAACAACCGGTGTCGCGAAGGTCTGCTCAGGCACCACGTTGAACTGGAAGAAAGGGCCGTACTGATCGAGCTTCGTGTTGAGCGGGCCGGCCGGGAAGGTAAAATTGCCCTTTATCGGAGTAATGGTTATCGTCACCGGCTGGGTGAGTGTGCCGCCGGGAACCACCACGCCTGCGTGCTGGTCGCCAGTCAGGACGGTCTGAGGATTCGACGAGGGGAATACGACCTGCACGACGCTGTTCGTGTCGAGCGGCGTGGTACCCAGGGTTAACCCCGATCCATTGAGACCGACGAGGCAATAGAGCGCTTTACCAAACGCGAGAGTTGATGTTTGCGTTTGTGCCGACGTCCCGCCGCGCAGCTTACCGGCGTAATATGTGTTCAGCGTGTACTGCCACGTCTCGTACATGTCCTCGACTGCGTCAGTCTGGTTACGCTTGAGCAGCGCAGCGTCTATCTGAATAAAGTTTCTGAAGGCGGGACCAAGATCGCGTGGCATGAATAGTTGAATGAGCTGTACTTCCGACGCGATCTGACAGCGCACTATCGGAGACGGAATGCCTCGGTTCGCGCTGACGCTGGGATCGACTGCCGTCGGCATGGCCGCGTGCTCGCTCGAGCATGCCCCGACTGCCAGCAAGCCGGAAATTAGAAGACACAACCGGGTCATACGACAAGCTTCGCGATACATGGTTCCTCCAGATTGGATTCGGACTGCATGATGTTCATCCGCGAAGAGAAGGTTACTTCGACGGTCTGACTACGAGGGCCTGGAAGCGCGGATCGTCATGGATGCTGCGCCATTGCCAGTTATGCTCGTCATCGAATCCAACCGCGCGGGCGGGATTTGCGCTAAGGTACAGAGCCAGGGCCTTGATTGCCTGATCCTTGTTGCCCAAGAGGGCCCACACAAAAGCCTTCGTCTGCGTGACGTCTTTAATCGGATCGAGATCCGCCGGGTCGGTTACTCGGCTGAGCACGTGCTCGGAACTGTCCTTGAGGCCGGCGCGGGCGAGGGCTGCCGCCACAAGCGCCTGCCCGTTGAGCCTCGCCACCGCTCGAGTCGGAGCTGGTGACTTGGTGACCAGCGAATCGGCGAGCCGCCATGCCTGTGGGATGTCCGGCTTTACCGCGGCAGTTCCCATCATCAGCAACTTGCATGTCGCGAGAAGCGGGTTGTCAGGAAACCGCGCCGTGCCGACGTTGCACCATTGAATCGCGTCCGGAAACTGTTCGAGATCATACGACGAAATGAACAGGCGCCAAACGATCTTGTCCGCATCGCCGA
>JBDTIP010000031.1:0-3758 GCA_039936295.1 Gemmatimonadaceae bacterium | reverse complement strand
TCGTAACTCTTGGTCCTCTGATAGGGCTCGTCCTGATGGCGGCATGCCATCAGGGATTCGACCCCAAGGTGTACGCCAGCAACCCCGAGGCGCTATTTGCCGCGTCGCTCAAGCGGTTCAATTCGCGGCATTACGATGATGCGTCCATGGGATTCGAGCAACTCACACACGACCTCCCTGCGCGCGACGCGTTGCTACCACTCTCCTACTATTACCTTGGCCTCTCCCAGGAAAAGCAAGGCAACAATCTCCTCGCGGCTCAGAGCCTGACGCGGATTTCGGATGCGTTCCCGGACGATAGCCTCGCCCCGACTGCGCTCTACCAGGGTGGCGTTGCGTATTCCAAGATGTGGCGCAACCCGGAGCTCGATCCCACTTACGGCACTTCCGCGCTGAACACCTTCCAGTCGCTCGTATCACTCTATCCCGATTCGCATCTGGTACCGCAGGCCAACACCCAGATCGCGCAGCTAGACAACATGTTCGCGACCAAGGATCTGGTAGTTGGCGAACACTATCTGCGGCGGAAGGCCTACGATTCGTCGATCATCTATCTCAAGGATGTCATCAAGCTGCATCCGACGACACCGGCTGCGCGGACTGCATACTTCAAGCTGCTGGACGCGTACAGGGCGATCAAGTACACCGCCGACGCGGCCGATCTCTGCACCGCGGCGCTGAAGACCTATCCCAACGATCAGGAGGTTCGCAAGCAGTGCGACTCGGCGTCTTCGGCGGCAGCTTCGACCCACCCCACATAGGGCATTATCTAGCGGCAGTGGACGCCGCGGAACGTGTCGGTCTCGACCGAGTGCTCTGGATACCCACGGCGCAGCAGCCTTTAAAAGCTGACGCCTCGCACGTCGCGTCCGCTGACCAGCGTTTCAGAATGGTGCAGGCAGCGGTTGCGGATAGCCCCGCGTTCGATGCCGACAGGATCGAAATCGATCGGCCTGGGTTATCTTACACGGTTACGACCGTCAAGGCCCTCACGGAGCGATATCCGGGTGCGGAGCTCTATCTGCTCCTTGGCGAGGATGCCTGGTCGCACTTTGGAGATTGGCGCGAGCCCGAGACTATCCGAACGCTCGTTCACATTGAAATTCTGGCGCGGAAAACCGAGAGTGAGTTTGGCGGCCGCGTCGTAGAGGTTTCTTCGACTGAGGTCCGTGCGCGAGCGCGCCAGGGGCTCTCGGTCCGCGGCTTCGTGCAGGACGCAGTCGCAGAGATCATTGAATCGGAAAGGTTGTATCAATGGTGACAGAGGTAACTGACCTTATCAAGAGCGTCTTCGGCACTCGCCACGATCGGGAGCGCCGTCGCGTGCAGCCGCTGGTCAACGACATAAACAAGGAGTACGCGCAGCTTCAGACGGTTTCCGACGAAGCGCTTCGTGGGCAGACGGCGAAGTTCCGTGGGATACTCAAGGATGCGACGCGCGAGTTCGACGAGCGGATCGCTGCGCTGAAGGAGCGCAAGCGCGCTGCTGCCTCGGCCGCCGAGCGTGAGAAGATTGACGATGAGCTGGGTGGTGCCGATGGGCGCGGCGGGGTGGAGGGCGAACGTCGGGAAACAGTCGCCAGCACGCTCGAGCTGATTCTTCCCGAAGCATTTGCAACCGTGCGTGAGGCGGCTCGCAGACTTCTCGGCACAACGTTCAGCGTCACGGGGCGCGATGAGGACTGGAACATGGTCCACTACGACGTGCAACTCATCGGTGGCGTTCAGCTGCATCGCGGGCGCATCGCCGAGATGGCAACGGGTGAGGGCAAGACGCTTGTCGCCACGTTGCCGCTGTACCTGAACGCGCTGGCGGGCAGGGGCGCGCATCTGATCACGGTCAACTCGTATCTCGCCCGTCGCGATTCGCAGTGGATGGGTCACCTGTACAACTACCTGGGTCTGACCGTCGGCTGTCTGGACGACACGGAGCCGGGCAGCGTCGAGCGTCGCGCGGTTTACGAGTGCGACATCACGTACGGCACCAACAACGAGTTCGGCTTCGACTACCTGCGCGACAACATGGTCGTATCGTTGGACCAGCGCGTGCAGCGAACTCACTCGTACGCGATTGTCGACGAGGTGGACTCGGTATTGATCGACGAGGCGCGTACGCCGCTCATCATCTCAGGCCCCGTGGGCAACGAGGTCGACGAGGAGTATGCGCGGCACAACGGCGGCGTAGCAAAGTTGGTCCGCATGCAGAGTGAGCTGGCGAACACGCTCACCGCCGACGGTGAGCGCGCGCTGCGCGACGGCGATACGGATACAGCCGCAATGCTGCTGTACAAGGCGCAGCTCGGTGCACCCAAGAACAAGCGGCTGATCAAGCTGCTGAACGAGCCCGGGGTGAAGCAGCTCGTGCAGGGGATGGAACTGAAGCACATCGCCGACCGTCGCGTTACAGCGAGCCGTCAGGAGATGCGCGACATCGAGGATGACCTGCTCTTCGTGCTCGATGAGAAGGGTCATCAGGTGCATCTCACAGATCGCGGCATCGACTTCCTCTCGCCGAACGATCACGAGCAGTTCGTGCTGCCGGACATATCGCAGCAGGTCCACCTGATCGACCATGATCCGGCCCTGACGCCTGCTGAGAAGATCGAGCAGCGTAACACAATCAACGCTGAATACGCCGCGAAATCAGAAAAGCTGCATATCATCCACCAGCTCCTGCGCGGCCATTCGCTGTATGAGCGCGATGTCAATTACGTGGTGCAGGAAGGCGAAGTCCTGATTGTCGACGAGTTCACCGGGCGCACAATGCCGGGCCGACGCTGGTCTGAGGGCCTGCACCAGGCCGTCGAGGCCAAGGAAGGGGTGAGCGTCAAGGGCGAGACGCAGACTCTCGCCACGATCACGATCCAGAACTACTTCCGCATGTACGACAAGCTAGCCGGCATGACCGGTACCGCGGAGACGGAGGAATCCGAGTTCCACCAGATCTACAAGCTGGGCGTTGCGGTGGTGCCGACGAACCGTCCCATAGTTCGCGATGACCGCAACGATCTCGTATTCAAGACGCGCCGCGAGAAGTACAACGCGATCGCCGAGGAAACGCAACGGCTGCACGAACTTGGATTTCCTGTACTGGTCGGAACGGTTAACGTTGACGTGTCCGAGACTCTGTCCAAGTTGTTCAAGCGGGCTGGCATACCGCACAACGTTCTGAACGCGAAATACCACCAGCGTGAAGCCGAGATCGTCGCTGAAGCTGGCCAGCCCGGAGCGGTTACGATCGCGACCAACATGGCTGGTCGCGGAACCGACATCAAGCTTGGCGGCGGCGTCACGCAATCAAAACCGTCCAAGGTAAAGGATGCCGAAGGCGAAATCGTTGACGTGATGGAGGACGGAGGCCTGCACATCATCGGCTCCGAACGCCACGAATCACGCCGCATCGACCGTCAGTTGCGCGGCCGCGCAGGCCGCCAGGGCGATCCAGGTGCTTCGCAATTCTTCCTGTCGCTCGAAGACGATCTGATGCGGTTGTTCGGCTCCGATCGAATTGCAAAGTTGATGGACGCGATGGGTGCCAAGGAAGGTGAGGTGCTGACGCATTCGCTGATCACTCGCTCGATTGAACAGGCGCAGAAACGCGTGGAACTGCAGAACTTCCAGTCCCGCAAGCGCTTGCTCGAATACGACGACGTGATGAACCAGCAGCGCGAAGTCGTGTACTCGCTGCGCTCGTTCGCACTGGAAGGTGGCGAGGAGCTGCGTGGTGAAGCCGAGCGCATGATCGAACAGGCGATAGG
>JBDTIP010000030.1:0-11930 GCA_039936295.1 Gemmatimonadaceae bacterium | reverse complement strand
TCCAGTACTGTCTGAACTGATCCTCGTCCATCCGGTAAATCTCATCGAGCACGACGACGCGCTCGCGCGCAACCGGAGCGCGGACCAGCAGCGTGATCTTGGATCGATCGGGCCAGAACTGCTCGTCGCCTAAAAATATCCGGCGCAGGTCGTTGAACGATAGATTCGTAACCGTACTCTTGGGGTTCACGACGATCGCGAGCGGCTGTCGTGAATTTTCCGCGTTCGGCGTCTGCGCATGCGCGACGCCCACCGGACTGAAGAGCACTCCCGCGGCAAGTGCGATCCACAACCGCGCGCAGCGAATCCGGGCGAATCCGCTGGCTGCGCCCGAATCAACGCCAATTCGCACCGTTGCAACTGTCATGATTGCCGCCTCACGGTTGCGTGGCGTTGTGATCGCCGCCGCCAAGGTCGGGGACGGTGAAGCTGACCTGGAGGTATGCTCCATTCGACCAGTTGTATCCCTGAAAGCGCTCGCGCCTGTACTCGCCCTTGAGAGCGGCGAAAGAAGTGAAGTCGTATCTCAGGCCGGCGATCCCGCCCTCGTAATTGAGATCCAGCGGAGCAAATATCACGTCGCCCACCGGTACGGACGTATGCTCGAATCGGGTATAGGGCTTCCACTGGTGCTCAGCGCCAGTGAAGCGGTATGCTAGCTGCAAGTAGTAGGCGTCACTCGTTGTCGTCGCGCCACCGGTCAATGGAGTATGGGCGATCTGATCGAACTCCGCGATGAATTCAGGCTGCTCGCGCTGCCAGACAATGTAGCCAGATGAGATTCCTTCGACTGCTCCCGGACCCGACGGAGGCGTCACGCGATCGCGATAGTAGTCCGCGCCGACCTGCAGTCCGAAGAGTGCTTCGGGCCGCGCAAGCAGCGACACCGTCCATGAACGGCTGCCATTCGCGTCACCGGCGTCACCGGCACGCGAGATGACGCTTCCGCGCCCGTTGCCGACACCAACGCTGTACTCCAGCCCCAGGTCGCTGCCAGGCAGGTTCCCCTCGGCGAACGCACCTACGAAGTGGGTCGGGATGAGATCGCTGCCGAACTTGACCGCCTCTGGTCGCGAAATCGTCGTTTGAAGCCACGTGCCGTGGTGGAATGCGGTGTTCCAGTAACCAATCGGCGTATGGTAGCGCCCCACGGATAACTTGAACGAGTCATCGAAGTCGTAGCGAAGAATGGACCGCTCGACCTCGAACGCGTAGCCAGTAGACTGCGCTGTTGCGCTGTATTCACCGAAGTAGTTCAGACGGTCGTTGAACGATACGGTCAGGTGACCTACCAGCTGCCCAAGTTGAAAGCCAGCGGGAATCTTGCGATCAGTGGCAACGTAGGTCGCATCCCCAAAAAGCATCGCGCGCACTATGGGTGCGTTCAAGACCGGCGCAACTGGCGGCGGCTGTATTGCAGTAGTATCCTGCGCGACCAGCGTTCGCGCCGCCGCAGTGGCGACGAGTACGGCTAGAGCGGCAGCTACTAGAGCGGGAGCTAGGAGTCGCATTGAACGTCGCTTGGCATGCCACTGCATGCCGCCCAAACTACGACCACAGTGCGCGGGCGGCAAGCCGCCGTCCCTCGGGCGCTATTACGGGTTAGGCACGTCCGGTTCGCCGCCCTGCTTTTGCTGGCGGATGTACTGCCTGATCTGCGCCTGGAGCCCAACGTACTGTGCGACCTGCACTGGCGTCATGAAGCCGGAGAGCTGCTGCTGTTCGTCTTGCTGCAGTTCGAACCGCTTGCCTTGCAGATCATGCGCCTGCGCCATCAGCTGCGACACTTTCGACTGGTCGGCCGTACTGCCCTTCGCCATCTCGTCGCGCAGATCGGAACGCACGGACCGTTCCTGTTGAAGCAGCGAATTGCGCTGTGCTCCGATGTTCGCGTTTACCGAGCGCAGACGCGATACCTGATCGTCGTTCAGATGAAGCTTTTCCTTGACTACCGCCTCAGTTTGCTGCCGGAACTGCTTCTCCAGCACCTGCCTCCGTGGCGTGACTGGCTGTTTCACAGGAGGTGGTGGGCGCATTCCCCCGCCCCGATGGCCGCCAAGCCGCTGAGCTGACGCTGCCGGTGCGCTCACCAGAAGCGCCGCCGCTACCGCGATGCCGAGAATGGCGGGCACCCGCCGAATTTCCATGAAGATCTTCATGTCGAATCTCCCGAAACAGTCGGCTCCGACACATCCTGCAGTGCGACCGGCGTCACGGATTCCGGATCCGCTGTCGGCATCGCCTGGAACTTGTCCAGCTGATGCGTAAGCTGCTCCAGACTGGCATCGCTCAGGTCACTGGTGTTGATGATCGCCAGCCCCGGTGTGACGCTCGCAGTCTGGATCTCGGCAACGGGAGACACGGAGCGAGAATTGTGCATGACGAGCGTCGAGATTCCGACTGCGCCAATCAGACACGCAGCGGCCAGCTCGAGATAGACCCTTCTCATGCTCGACGTCTTGCGTCGGTACGGTGGAACGGCGGCAACTATCCGCCCGACATCCACGCCCGGCGCCGCCGAGGTCGACAGCACAGCGCGAATGATCGCGAGCTCCGCCGTGCAGTCGGCGCATTGCTCCAGGTGCTGCTGCACCCGGTCGCGCGCGACTGCGCCCAGGCCGCCGTGTACCAGCTCCGGCAGCGACTCGCGAATCTCTATGTCCTGGCAATCATTCATCATCGAGAAACTCCTTGACCGAACGCATCGCGTTATGGTAGTGGACGCGAGCTGCGCCCTCCGTACTGCCAACCATGTCCGCGATTTCCTTGTACGAAAGCCCTTGCTCCAACCGCAGTGTGAAAACTTCTCGCTGCTTTGGTGACAGCGCCTCCACAGCCCGCCGCACCCTTGCCATCGACTCGTCCGCGACCATCGTATCCAGCGCGTCGAAGGTCGTCATTGCATCATCTTCTTCAACAGTCGCCACGATTCTGCTTCGTCGCTCTGATCGTCGCCGATCCAGTATCAGCCGGCGCGCGATGGTAAAAAGCCAAGTCCGGAACGCGCTATCGCCGCGAAAGCTATCAATTGCTCCGAACGCTCGGACGAATGTATCCTGAACCACCTCATCGACACTGTCCCGCTCGCCTTCTCGGGCAACAAATCGCGCCAGACTCGGCGCATGCCGTTCGACCAGCCGGGTGGCAGCCACGCTGTCTCCACCTCGCCATCTGCGGATGAGCTCTGCATCCGTTGGCTCCTCCACGACAGACTGGGTAGCGACTTGCACACGCTAAATAGACGTAATCTGACGCCAGATGTTAAGTGGCAGCGGTTGACGGATTTACGCCCCCTGGCTAGCTTCTTTGGAACAACCGTTCGACGCACAGCATCAGTCTCAAAGAGGTAATCCGCATGCCCGACGAAACCAACCCAGCCAACGCGACTGCCCCTGTCACAACGCCAGCTTCGGCGGCGCGTACGCCAAAGCTCGAAACGCTCCTTGCCGCCGCGGCAACGACCTTCGCGACCCACGGGTACAGTGGAACGAGCATGCGCGACATTGCCCACGATTCAGGGATCTCTCTCTCGGGCATCTACTACTACACCCGAGGCAAGTCATCGCTCCTCTACGAGATCCAGTCGCGCACGATTGACGCGCTGATTGCGTCCGCAGCGCAGGCGCTCTCGACCGTCACACGGCCCATGGATCAGCTGCTCCGTTTCGTCGAGAACCACGTTTCGTATTCCAACGACCACCCGGCCTATGTGCGCGTGTTATCACACGAGACCGCGCCGGACGGCATCGACGAGCGGCGCGAGGCCGTGGAACTCAAGCGCCACGAGTACGTGCATGTGCTTCGTGACATCCTGGATCGGGTCCGCGCTGAACATCCTGCACCAGTCTCCACCGTATTTGCCGCCGACATGCTGTTCGCCATGATGAGCGGCCCGCGCCAGTGGGGGGTCTCCGATACCGAGCTCACCGTTGGCACCGCGTCGCGGCTGACGTATGATCTTTTCGTCCGCGGCTTTACTGGAGCCGGCGAGACGGCCCGTGCTACATGACAGAATTCGTAGCGCACCGCGGAGTTCATGACGTCTATACGGAGAACACGCTCGATGCATTCCAACGTGCGCTCGATCTCGGTTTCCATGCAATAGAACTGGATGTCCACGTCACGGCCGATGGCGTCTGCGTAGTGAACCACGATGAATCAGTCATAACGCCCAGAGTCGCGCTATCGATTCGCGGTACGTATCACAACACACTCCATGCTGCGGCCCCCCTCCTGCCGCGTCTGGATGAAGTTCTGGACCTCGTGGCAGGGAGGGCCCACGCATACGTCGAGATCAAGAACCGCGACGTCGAGCCGCAACTGGCCGAAGTTCTCAAACGCTCCGCGGCCGAAGCCTCAGTCCACTCGTTCGATCACGATGTGATCTTGCGCATGAGGCGCCTGATGCCGCAACTTCGCACGGGCATTCTGCAGAGCAGCCGACTGGTCGACAGCGCCAGCGCGCTGCGCTCCGCAGAGGCAACGGATCTCTGGCAGTGGCACGAGTTCATCGACCGCAGTCTTGTGGAACAGGTAGCTGCCGCAGGAGGCAGAGTAATCGCCTGGACCGTAAACACTCCCTCGGAGTGGCGCGTATTCGATGATCTTGGCGTCGCTGGAATCTGTACCGATCTACCAATCAGCCCCACGCTTGCATCACAACATAGCTCTCACCCGCGAGGCCCGTCTCTGGATGCGAACGACTAGTCTGCTCCTCCTGTGCGCCGCTTCGGCGGCCTGTGCGCAGAATCCTGCGCCGGCGCCGGCAGCAGCACCATCACGCAGTGCTGTCGCAGTGGATGCCGCCAAACCAACGCCAGCCGATTCACTCGGCAAGCCCGGCAAGGGCGCGCTGTCGGAACCAAACGCCAACCCGTTTCCGAGTACGTACGTTCCATTCCCGTCGCACACGACGCTCATCCGGAACGCGACGATAATGACCGCGGCCAGCCCGACGTTGCACAACGCGTCCATCCTGCTCCAGGACGGCAAGATTGTCTCCGTCGGGACTTCGATAAGCGCGCCAGCTGATGCGGTGATAATCGACGGCACGGGCAAGTACGTCACGCCCGGAATCATCGACATTCACTCGCACCTCGGCGTGTACGCGGCGCCGGGCGGTGGTGGTCTGAACGACGGTAACGAGGCGACCAACCCGAACACCGCAAACGTCTGGGCAGAGCACTCGGTGTGGCCGCAAGACCCTCAGTTCCCGCGCATCCTCGCTGGTGGCGTTACGACAGTACAGATACTCCCTGGCTCAGCCAATCTGTTCGGCGGCAGAAGCGCGATTCTCAAGATCGTTCCAGCGCGCACCGTCCAGGGCATGAAGTTTCCGGGGGCCAAGTATGGCCTCAAAATGGCCTGCGGCGAAAATCCAAAGCGCGTCTATGCCAGCCGCGGTCCGTCAACACGCATGGGAAACGTCGCAGGCTATCGTGCCGCTTACATCCAGGCCGCGGAATACCGCCGCAAGTGGGACGAGTGGAACGCAAACCACAAAGGGCCGCCTCCGACGCGTGATCTCGCGCTCGAGACGCTCGCCGAAGTCCTGCGCGGAAACATCCTGCCGCAGATGCACTGCTACCGCGCCGACGAAATGGCGCAGATGCTGGACGTCGCCAAGGAATTCGGCTTCAAGATCCGTGCGTTCCACCATGCAGTCGAAGCATACAAGATCGCCGACCTGCTTCGCGAGAATGGCACCGGCGCCGCTATGTGGGCGGATTGGGGCGGATTCAAGGAAGAGGCGATGGACGGCGTTCAGGCCAACCTTGCCATGGTGGACGCCGCAGGCGTGAAATCGATGATTCACTCGGACGACCCGTCGGGTGCCCAGCGCCTCAACCAGGAAGTCGCCAAGGCGATGTACGCCGGCCGCGCTGCTGGTATCAACGTTACCGAAGACATGGCTGTAAAGTGGATGACGATCAACCCAGCGTGGGCCCTGGAGCTTGACGACAAGATTGGCTCGCTCGAGGCCGGCAAAGATGCGGATGTCGTGCTGTGGAGTGGCGATCCGTTCAGCATTTACACAAAGGCTGAAAAGGTCTGGATTGACGGAGCGATGATGTTCAATCGCGACGATCCAGCGCAGAACTGGCGCACCGATTTCGATCTGGGCTACGTGAGTGGAGGAGTCCGCTGATGAACAGGTACTTTCTCGGCGCAGCTTGCGCGCTAGTCTCGCTCGCCGCATCGCTCCAGGCTCAGACCGTAGCCATCGTCGGCGGCACTGTCTATCCGGTAAGTGGGCCGGCCATACCGAACGGAACTGTGCTCATGCGCGATGGCAAGATCATCGCAGTTGGAGCAAGTGTAGCTGTTCCGTCGGACGCGCAACGCATAGACGCAACAGGCAGCATTGTAACACCCGGGCTGATCGATGCATCGACCAATCTCGGCCTGGTGGAGATTGGCGGCGAGCCGTCAACCCGCGACGCGGACGCTCGCGGCACCAACGCGATAGCCGCATCCTTCCGCTCGTGGGATGGCCTCAACTCGGAATCGGTTCTCTGGTCGCCCACCCGCAATGGCGGAGTGACAAGTGTTGTCGTAGTTCCCGGCGGTGGATTGATTGCGGGTCAGGCAGCGATGGTTGATCTGGTGAACGGGACCGGCGCGCAAATGCTGAGGCGTGCACCGGTAGCAATGGTCGCGCAGGTCGACGACCCACGCAGCGCGCAGACAGCGGCGCGCGGCGAGTTGCTTGGCAAGCTTCGCGATCTGATCGAGGACGTCAAGTTCTACCAGACCCACCGCGCGGATTACGATCGCTCCGCGTCGCGCTCGCTCTCCGCGCCACGTGCAGATCTGGAAGCGATGATTCCAGTAGTCGAAGGGCGCATGCCGCTCGTCATCGATGCGAATCGCGTTGACGACATCGAAGGTGCCCTGCGGCTGGCAAAGGAGTTCAATCTCAAGATCATGATCAACGGCGGCGCGGAGGCGTGGCTCGCAGCAAGCGATCTGGCTGCGGCACATGTCCCAGTCATCGCCGGCGCGATGAACAACATCCCCACGAGCTTCTCGACGCTCAACCAGCGCCAGGAAAACGTCGGCATTCTGAGCAAGGCTGGTGTCGCCGTAGCGATCATCGGCAACAACGGCGACGGCGACGAGGAGCAGTTCAACGTTCGCAACGTGAAGTACGAGGCCGGAAACGCAGTAGCGTACGGCATGTCGCACGACGCTGCGCTCCGCGCACTCACGTTGGCTCCAGCGGAGATGTTCGGCGTGGCCGATCACATCGGATCGCTTCAGCCGGGCCGCGATGCAAACGTGGTGATATGGAGCGGCGATCCATTCGAGTTCTCGACGATCGTCCAGCACGTATTCATCCACGGACAGGAAGTGATGTCGCCCAGCAGACAGGACATGCTCATCAAGCGATACAAGACGCTGCCTCCAAAATATGCGGGCACGCCGTGACGGATTCACGTAGTTGAAATTCTGGAAGCCGCCTTCGCGTAGGAGGCGGCTTCCTTGCAAACAGGATGTGTCTCGATGCGGATAACGCTTCTCCTTCCCGCCGCGCTCTGCTGCGCGCTGCCGTGCATGGCCCAGCAAACGTCAACGTCAACGTCAGCCGCGCGACCGACCGGCATTGCAGCCAACGCGGATTCGCTGCGTCGTGCAGCAGTCGAGTATCGGAGGGGGCACGAGGCCGGCATCCTTCGCGAGTTCGCAGATTTGCTTGCGATTCCGAACGTCGCCGCCGACCGGGTCAACATCCACCGCAACGCGGACATGCTCATAAGCATGCTCCTGAAACGCGGTGTGAAAGCTCAACTGCTGGAGCTCCCTGACGCGTCGCCTGTCGTATTCGGAGAGTTGAAAGTACCCGGTGCGAAGCATACGGTCATCATGTATGCGCACTACGACGGTCAACCGGTAACTGCGTCGCAGTGGGCGACGCCGCCGTGGACTCCAACACTACGAACGACATCGCTGGCGGAGCACGGAACACAGATTCCCTTTCCGGCGAACGACAACTCGCGCGTGCCCCGCGATGCGCGCATCTACGCCCGCTCCGCTGGCGACGACAAGGCGAGCATCGTCGCGATGCTGGCCGCACTCGATGCACTGCGCGCCAGCGGGCGCACCTCATCAGTCAACATCAAGTTTCTCTTCGAGGGCGAAGAGGAAGCAAGTTCGCCGCACCTTCTTCAGTATCTCCAGAAGTATCGCGACTTGCTTGCCGGCGACGTGCTGCTGCTCTGCGACGGACCGGAGCATCAGAGCGGCCGTCAGCAGCTTCTGTTCGGTGTGCGCGGCGTTACTGGGATGGAGCTCACGCTTTACGGGCCTACGGTTGCGCTACACAGCGGCCATTACGGCAACTGGGCGCCGAACGCGGGTGTGATGCTATCGAACCTCATCGCAAGCATGCGCGATGACGACGGACACATCCGGATTGCGGGATTCTACGACGACGTCCGCCCCATTTCGAGCGCGGAGCGCGCCGCGATCGACCGCGTACCGCCGATCGACTCCGCGCTGCGCCGCTCGCTCGGGCTCGCGCGCACCGAGGCCAACAACGCCCCGTTGGCGGCGCGCCTGATGCTGCCGGCCCTGAACGTCCGCGGGATCAGCTTCGGGAGTGTGGGAACTCATGCGTCGAACGTCATCGCCACGGAAGCGCACGCGTCATTCGATTTCCGGCTCGTTCCGAATGAGACCCCCGAGCGCGTTCGCGAGCTGGTTGAAGCGCACATTCGTAAGATGGGATACTTCGTGACGGCTGACAGCGTCACCGTTCCCGTGCTGCTGGCGCACGATCGCGTGGCACGCCTGGACTGGGAGCGCGGTGGATATCCGGCAAATCGCACGGCAATGGACTCACCCGTAGCGCGCGCGATAATCACGGTCACGAGCGACAGCGCGGGGCGGCCGCCGATCGTGCTGCCCACGATGGGCGCTAGCGCGCCGAGCTACATGTTCACCGAAGCGTTGCACGTACCGGTGATCATCGTGCCGATCGCGAACTATGATGACAACCAGCACGCCGCGAACGAGAATCTCAGGCTGCAGAATTTGTGGAACGGAGTCGATCTGTACGTCGGTATTATGGGCCGACTGGGCAGTACGAGCTGGTGATGGGGTGATAGGCCCAGCCGGCATTGCAAGCGCTACGACAAGCGCTACGGCAATCGCGTCTGGAATTAGAAAAGGCTCCCATCAGGGAGCCCTTCTCGATGCCGCATAAGTCGTACTTTATGCGGTCGGAGCTTCAGTAGCCGACGCAGGATAGACGCTGATCTTATAGCGCGTCTTGCTCTTGTGCTCGAATTTGACGAAGCCGTCGATGAGCGAGTAGATCGTGTAATCGGAGCCCAGTCCGACATTGCGTCCCGGGTGCCACTTGGTGCCGCACTGGCGGACGATGATGTTGCCCGCGACCACGCGCTCGCCACCGAACTTCTTGACGCCGCGGAATTGTGCGTTGCTGTCGCGACCGTTGCGAGTGGATCCTACGCCCTTTTTATGTGCCATAGTTCTCTAAGCCTCAGGCGAGCGTGATGTCGCCGATCTTGATCTCGGTGAAGCCCTGACGATGTCCCTGCTTGCGCGCGTAATTCTTGCGACGCTTCTGCTTGAACACGATGATCTTTTCGCCGCGGCCGTGCTTGACGATCTCAGCGGCGACAGATGCGCCCTTGAGAGCCGGCACGCCGACATGGGTTTTGTTGCCGTCACTGCCCAGTAGCACGTCCGAGAACGTGACCGAGGCGCCGGCATCGCCGACTAGCGACGGGATTCGATATGTCTTGCCCGGCTCGACGCGGAACTGCTTGCCGCCGGTTCGGATGATAGCGTATGGCATGGAATCGGTTGTTTTTTGGTGCAGCCTTGAATTATAGTGACGGGAATCGCGAGGCGGTAGTGGTCCAGGTTGATATCGCGAGAGCCTGTCCTCGCCAGATCATGGCCCCCGACCCGCGCCAGGCGTCAGGGATTCACCCGGTACCGCACGGACATGCCAGCGGAATTGTGAAACGAAATGTGGCAGTGAAAGAGCCAGGTTCCCACGTTATCCGGTACCATGTCGGCAGTCACCATGCCCATGATGGGCAGCGAGGTGACGTCGGTACGCATCCCACCGATCAGGACGGTGTTCCCGTGCCAATGCGGGGAGTGCACGTCGAAATCATTGGTAGAGGACATCAGGTACCATCGTACCCTTTCCCCTCGCCGCATGGTGAGGGAGGACAGCGGCATGGCGCCGTGGATGAATCCATTTATCGTGAATTTCACGAACCATGGAAACAGGGCGTCTGTCTCGGAGGGATTCGGGATTGGCGTCGCGGTCAGGTCCGACTGCGCGATGTTCGAAGCTGCCATCCAGCTCAAGTTCTCTTTCACCTGAGCGTAGGCCGCTACGAATTCGCGGTCAACATCGATTGGCGAGCCGTCGGCACGGGCCTTATCGCGCGCTGTGATGATCATCGGGCCCAGCAAGCCCGAGTTGATGTCCCGGGCCTCGTCGACGTGCGAGTGATACATCCACATGACTGAGCTTCCATCCATCGGGCCGGGACCCGCGCGGTCCGGCACTAGCCAGATGTACACGTGTGTGCCGCCGGGCGCTACACCGTCGTCCGCCTTGTCCGCACCGGTGGTGCCGTCATTGTAGGGCGCACCTTCAGACGACTTGGTGTAGAAGACACCGTGTGGGTGCATGCTGAACGGGCGGTGCGCGTTGTTCCGGAAGACTACGCGAAGCGTGTCGCCAACCACGCCCCGGATGAGCGGCCCAAGAAAGCCCAGGTGTGCCCACTGCGGCGGTCGCGGCTTGAGCGTCCGGAACGTGCTGTCGACGTATTCGCGGTAAAGCACCTTGTGGTAGACGGTGCTTACCTCCTTCGGTTTCGCACTCGCAAAAAATGCCGAGTCGGCGTAGGGCCGGTCGGCGATCTCGTCGCGGCCGCCAGGAACGTAGTCCCAGTCAACCTCGTCGGCAGCGATGTAGTAGGTTCGCGTTCGAGGCGCGACGGGCGAGAGGCCAGTTTCGCGCGGACTCGACGCGCCAAGCTGCAGAAGCAGGACGCTGGGCAGAATGAAGCGAAACGACAGTATCATCTGAACTTCCCGGAGAAGGGTGGCGCTACAAACCAAGGCGTCGTGATCCGTCCGCCTTCCCGCTCGACACAAAGATCCCAACCTTCGCGCCTGACACCGCTTCGGCTTATCCAAGCCGTTCGCCGGTGCGCAACGATCCGGTACAAAGCTCCGATTGTCAAGACGGGGCGTCGAGCGGGCCAGCCGGCGCTGCCGCCGAGACCGCCGACCTACGCCAGCGTGTACTGCTGAGTCACATCCCGCCCTTGCGACTTCACAACCAACTTGAACTCGTCAGGCCTAAGTAACGGATCGTCACGCATTTCCAGCGAGAACGCGGCCACTTTCTGGAGCTTCTGAACAAGGTCCCGCTCCTGCTCCAGAACGTACATCGCGACCTCCGGATGCAGCTTCACCAACAGGTTATCGCGCCGCCCTTCCAGCACCATCCGCTTCACCGAGCGCTCCATCCGGCGCACGATGGTCTCGGGCGTGAACACTCGCCCGCTGCCGTGGCACGTGGGGCACGCTTCGGTCATGCTCTGATAGTGACTCTGACGCACCCGCTGGCGCGTCATTTCCACCAGGCCCAGGTCGCTAACGGCAAAGGCCTTGGTCCGCGCGCGATCGCGCGAGAGATGGTTCCGGATCTCTTGAAGTACCTTGTCGCGGTTGCCCTTGGTCTCCATGTCGATGAAGTCCGTGACAATGATCCCGCCAACGTCGCGGAGCCGTAGCTGACGCGCGACCTCCGCGGCTGCCTCCATGTTCGTCCGCAGAACCGTCTGCTCCGGGTCCTTCTTGCCGGTGTACCGTCCCGAGTTCACGTCGATCGATACCAGCGCCTCGGTCGGCTCGATTATCAGGTA
>JBDTIP010000029.1:0-4598 GCA_039936295.1 Gemmatimonadaceae bacterium | reverse complement strand
CTCCCACATCCGTGACGTTCCGCGGCGACCAGAACCGCTCGGCGATCGCAGCCAGCCGCGGCCATATACGCGAGTCGATGCTTCCATCGGACACGAGCTCAGCCCACATGCACGCTTCGCCGCCGAGTACGCGCGCGATCTCGTCTGGCGTCATGGTGCTGTCGCCGGCCAGGGGGTCCGCCAGGTAATTCTGCTCTGCGGATTTCATCGCATCCAGATAGTACGGCGCGGAGAGGATGCCGCTGAAGCCTTGCGCAGCCGCCTGGCCCAGGTACTGCGTGCCGCGCCAGGATTGTATGACTGTGGTGCGAGGCAGGTCGGGATGCAGTACTTCATCCCAGCCGATCATTCGCTTGCGATGCCTGGTGAGGATTCGCGATAGCCGCTGGTTGAAATAAGCTTGCAATGCAGCGTTGTCGACGAGATGATGCACAGCCATGAACTTCTGGATGCGCGGATTCTGCTTCCACTGAGTTCCGTCGACCTCGTCGCCGCCAATGTGCCAGTATTCATCTGGAAACAGGGCCGACATTTCGCCGATGAAACCATCAATGAAGCGGTAGACGCTCGCGCGCGTCGGATCAAAGATTCCCTTGTAGCCCGACCAGTGACGTCCGATCGTGTATGGCCCAGACCCACTCGCGTACTGTGGATACGCCACGAACCACGCGTTCGAGTGTCCGGGCATGTCGAACTCCGGAACGACTCGAATGCCGCGATCACGTGCGTACGCGACCACTTCCCTTATCTGAGCCTGCGTGTAATACAGACTGTCCGACGCGAGCTTCTGCAATTTTGGATAGCGCCGGCTCTCGACGCGAATGCCCTGATCGTCCGACAGATGCCAGTGCAGTACGTTGAGCTTGACGGCAGCCATGCCGTCTAGCGTGCGCTCGACTGCCGATACCGGCTCAAAGTGACGGCTGACGTCGATCAGCAGCCCGCGCCACCGAAAGCGGGGCGTGTCTGTGATGCTGACCGACGGAATGAAATAGTGCAGTGAGTCGGCGCTCACCAACTGAAGCACGGTCTCGAGGCCGCGTATCACGCCCACAGTGGTGGCGGCGTGTAGTGTGACGGTACTCGAAGTACTTTCGACGGAATATGATCCGTTCTCGTCCAGCCCCTGCACTTTTTCACCTGGGCCGTCGCAGTAGATCAGGAACGTCGCACCTGTAGAATCGTGCGAGATGACGTGTGACAGCGCGATTCCGGTGCGATCTTCGAGCCGCGGAATCATGCGCGCTACCGCCCGCATCATGCGTGGGTCGGTGCCGCGCACGATGGCTACGCTGAACTCCGGTCCGATGGTGAGCGAGCCATCGTGAACGACTACGCTGCTCGGGACCGGCATCAGCGTCAGCGTATTCACCCAGGCGCCAGCGGGAGACCTTTGCGCCACGGCCGCGGCAGGAGCGGCGCAGAGAAGAGCGGCGCCGAGCACGAGATTGAATCGAGCCATCGTGATATTCTAACGAAGGATCCGCAACCCCGCGCCGCGATCGGGTTCGATAACACGTTAAGGGGCCACGGGCGGCGGAGCCGCCCCCTACGGGTTCGATCGCAATATTGGCGTTCGATCGAGCCCGCTTCGTTACTGACTGTGCTTGTACATCATATCGACCAACTCGTCGCACATTTGCGTCGCGCCGTCACCGCTGGACCGGATTGCCGTCGCGGCGCAGTAACGATCCTCCTCCACCATCTTGGGAATTCCAATCACGTTGTAGAAGAACGCCCAGAACAGATTCTGCGTCATGGTCGCGAGAGTGCGCCTGGACAAACTGATCGACGAGTCGATGCTGCGCTCACTCATGATCGCCTTGCGCTTCAAATCCCCGAACTCGTGCTACTGCGCTGTCACGCGTCGCCAGCAACGTGCGCTGCATAACCAGCGCGAGTCACCGCATCCGCAACGTCGGCTGGCGACACCACAGCCGGGTCGTAGGCTACCTTCGCGCTTCCAATCTGCACATCCGCATCTCCCACACCCGGCAGCCCTCCAATCGCCTTCCTGACCCGCGCCACACAGTGACCGCAGCTCATTCCCTCGATATCTAGAACGAGCGACCTATCGACTTTCCCACTGACTGTCATGACGGCTCCAGTGCGCATTCGGGACACCTGAACGTACAGCTATCAGGAACCATATATACCCCCACCCCCTATGTCAAGTACCTTTGAACGGACATTCCGACTTGATCAATTCATTTAGCCTCACTTAATTGAACTCCAGTAAGCCCAACCACCGAGCCGCGCCGCCACGAGCGCCATAAATGAGCGAACACGTAAGAGCGAACGCGCGGCACTCTGTACAGCGCAGCTCCCCCTTAGCTGGCATCATGGTCGCCTGCGTTTTTCTAATGGCGGTCGTCAACGCGGACATCTTGCATGCGCAGGCCACGCCAAAGGCACTGGCTGATACTGCTGACACCGCCGCTGCGCGGACGGGATCGGCGGCCTGGAGCGCATGGCTGCTCGGCACCCAAATAAACGTTATAGGTCAGGATCTCCGCCCGTTTCAAAGTCCATACTCGGGCGCTAACAGCCTCGACGCCAACGGCGATTCCAAAATCAGCCACGCGTACGGCGTGTATAGCGGTGTTCAGGCGAGCGACCGGTTGCAGGGCTATCTCGACGTCGAGATGATCCGCGGAAAGGGAATCAGCAAGGTCACCGGCCTCGCTGGTCCAACTAATGGCGACGTGCTGCGACAGGGAAGTGTCGACCTCGGCAGCGGCCCTTACGTTGCGCGGGCATTCGTGCGCTACACCATTCCGACGAGCAGCAGTGAGCGCGACACGCTACAACGCGGCATCGACCAGATTCCTGGCATCGTCTCCGCGAACCGAATCGAGATCACAGCCGGCAAGTTTGCGCTGAGCGACCTCTTCGACCTGAACCGGTACGCCAACTCCACGCGTCAGCAGTTCATGAACTGGGGCCTGTTCAACAACACTGCATGGGACTTTGCTGCGGACACTCGCGGCTACTCGAACGGCGTGGCCATCGCGTGGATCCACCGCGCCTGGGCGCTCCGCGTTGGCAGCTTCCAGATGCCACGCGCAGCCAATGGCAATGTGTTCGATAGTGATTTGCGGCGCGCACATGGCGACAATGCGGAGTTGACTGTCACGCTGCCAACCACGGGCACGGTGGTGCGCCTGCTTGGCTACATGAACCACGCACGCATGGGGAGCTACGCCAACGCGCTGGCAATCGCCCGTGCGACTGATTCACGGCCCGACGTAGTCGCAACCGATCAGCCGGGACGCACCAAGAATGGATGGGGCATCAACCTCGAGCAGCCGCTCGCCGACAGCGGGGAGACAGGCGTGTTCGCACGCGTCGGATGGAACGACGGGAAGAACGAGAGCTTTGTCTTCACCGAAGTGGACCGCCACATGAGTGCCGGTGTCCAGGTGAGTGGAGCGCACTGGGGACGCGGCAGCGATCGCTTTGGGATCGCTGCCGTCGAACATGGCATCGTTCAGGTGCACCGCGACTATCTGGCTGACGGTGGCCTTGGGTTCCTGCTTGGAGATGGCAGGCTCGACTACGGACCCGAGCAGATCGCGGAGACGTACTACCGAGCTCAGGTGGGACAGTTCTTTCAGGTCAGTCCAGACGTGCAGTACGTTCGCAATCCGGGATACAACCGCGATCGTGGACCCGCGACGATTCTTTCTCTGCGGGTGAACATGCGTTATTGATGCCGTTCCGGCCGAGTTTGGCCCAACGGTTCGCAAAAAGCCTCGAGGACGCGTAGCTTGTCCGTTTTCCGAGCTGACTGTGATTTCTTTTGTGATTTGCTCAAGATCATGATGCTCAAGTGTCAGATGGGCTGGCGAATCCAGGCTGCTGTAATGGCAACACTGTGTCTCGCAGCCGCAGCTTGCGGCAACCAGAAGTCCGGTACGCCGCAATCGCGGCGTGCTTCTAGCAGCGTTTCCGCATCAGCCGCGGATAGCCTCTCCGATTCAACGGGATTCCCCGCGGGTGCTCAAGGTGCGGCCGCGCGGCGCGGCTTCGCGATCCTCGCTGCAACGCCCGACAGTCTGCCCAACCACGTTGGCAATGGACTGCGCTGCTTCAGTTGCCATCTGGACAACGGGCGCAAGCCCAATGGCATTCCGATTACGGCGAGTTATACCCACTATCCGAGCTTCAGCAAGCGTACAGGCAACACGATGTCGATTTACGACCGTGTGAACAATTGCCTCACTCGCAGCCTTGCCGGCCGCGCGCTTCCCGCTGACAGCAAGGAGATGGCTGACATCGTGGCGTATCTCGCACTCATCGCACGTGGACTCCCACCTGGCTCTCACGCTCCGGGTGAAGGCTTGGCGAAAATGCCGCGCCTCGCCGGTGACCCCAGTCGCGGCAACACAATATTCGTGGGGCGGTGCGCACGTTGCCACGGAGCCACCGGACAGGGAATTCCGCCCGCGACGGCACTGTGGGGAACGCGCTCGTTCGCAATCGGCGCATCGCTCGCCTGGATAGACCGCACGGCATCGTTCATCAGATACAACATGCCTTTCGATTCAGCCGGAGTGTTGAGCGATCAGCAAGCATACGACGTGGCCGCGTATATA
>JBDTIP010000028.1:0-14897 GCA_039936295.1 Gemmatimonadaceae bacterium | reverse complement strand
ACGCGATCGGTGCGAATCCCGCTCAACCAAAATTCTCAGCTCATCAAGCTCTCGCGCGCCGAGACTGTTCTGGCGCAGGTGCTGAAGCGGGATCCGACGGACAACGAGCTCGGTCGCCTTCTCGAAGAGACGCCCGACACGGTGCGAGCTTCGCGGCAGATGTCCGCCACCGAGATTTCGCTCGACGCGCCCATTGATCGCAGTGATCGTGAAGCGTCGACTCTGGGCGAGCGATTTGCCGGTGTCGACGGCGGCGAGATTGAAGAGATTACCGACTTCAAGCTGATGCGCGAGTCGATTGACAAGGCGTTCAAGAAATATCTTACGCCGCGCGAGCGCAAGATCCTCTACCTGTACTACGGTCTTGGGCAGGACTCCGAGGCCATGACGCTGGAGAAGATTGGGTCGCTACTGGGGGTCACGCGCGAGCGCATTCGCCAGATCCGCGAACGCGCATTCGAGAAGCTGCGGCAGTCGCCGGATGGTGGTGCACTATCGGGATTCTGGGGCGCGACGTAACGTTCCAGAGTTTCAGCGATTTGCGAGGGCTCAGTGCATGAGCCCTCGCTTCATTTTATGCCTGTGATTCCCGCATTCGTAAACGACGCAGCCGGCAGCGCTTCTGAAGCGAAGCGCGCCCTCGAGCGCGCTGGCGGCTTCGAGATCAACGCCGTGGCTCCGGAGGAGATCGAGCCCAGAATCCGGTCCGCAGTTGAATCCCGACCGGAGCGGATCGTTGTGGCGGGCGGCGACGGCACGATCGCCACCGCTGCGCGCGCGGTGTGCGACAGCGATACCGCGCTCGCCGTCATGCCCGGTGGAACGCTCAATCATTTTGCGCGCGATCACGGCATTCCGATCGACCCCGCGAAGGCAGCGGAAGCTGCGTTGAATGGAAGAGTCACGCGTGCTGATACTGCCAGCGTGAACGAGCGACTCTTTCTCAATACGAGTTCGGTGGGTGCGTACGTCGCGTACGTGCGAGCCCGCGATCGAGTGGAACGCTGGGTAGGCTACAGGATCGCGAGCCTTGTCGCAGTGATCCAGATTCTGTTGTTCATGCGGCCGGTGTCACTCGAGCTCGAAGTGGATGGAAAGCGGCGGCGTTATGACACGCCACTAGTATTCATAGGAGTCGGTGAACGCGAGACACGCTCGCCGACTTTCGGGAATCGCGTGCAGGGAGGGATCAATTGCCTTCATGTGATAGTGGTGCGCGAGCGTCGGGCGGCACGACTGCTGGTAGTTGCGCTGGACGCCGCCACCCGCGGACTCGAGCAGATTGCGCGCACGCCTGAGGTGGACAGCTTCATGACCGATTCATGCGTCATACGGATGCGCGGAAAGCGGCATCACATCTCGCTAGACGGCGAAATCGTCGCGGCCTCCATGCCACTCGAATATCGGCTCGCCAGAAATTCGCTGCGCATCGTGATACCTGCGGACTCTGGCAGCGAGCGGGGCGAATGATAGCCGCCGCTACTACACTCATTCAGGATCTGACCGCAATCGTGGGTGCGCGGTACGTGCTCGTTCGCGACGCCGAGCTGCTGGCGTATCAGTCGGATGGTCTGCCGGGGTATCACAAGCGGCCGAAGATCGCGGTGTTCCCAGGGTCGCGCGACGAGGTGATTGAAGTCGTGCGCACGCTCGCCGACTCCGAAGCCGCATTCGTTCCGCGGGGCGCCGGTACGGGTCTCTCGGGCGGTGCGCTTGCCGACGACATCGTACTGCTGGGGTTGCACCGACTCAAGAGCGTGCTCGACATGGACATCGCGCGCATGCGCGCAACGGTCGAGCCTGGAGTGGTCAACGCCGCACTGAACAAGCGGCTTGCACCGCATGGGGTGTTCTACGCGCCAGATCCGTCCAGCGAGGCCGCGTGCACCATTGGTGGAAACGTCGCAGAAAATTCTGGCGGCCCACACTGCCTCAAGTATGGTGTTACGCTGAACCACGTTCTCGCCGCGACAGTGCTTCTTCCCGATGGCGAGATCGTGCAACTCGGCGACCCCGACGGCGGTATGGCGGGCTATGATCTGCTTGGCGCGTTCGTGGGGTCGGAAGGATGTTTCGGCGTTGCACTGGACATCACGGTGCGCCTCACGCGCAAGCCGGCGGCGGTGCGCACGGGGCTGGCCGATTTCATGGATGTCGCCGACGCAGCGCGCGCGACGTCTGCAATCATCGCCTCTGGCGTATTGCCCGCCGCGCTGGAGTTCATGGACAGTGGCACCATTCGCGTCGTCGAGGCATCGATATTCGCCGCCGGATATCCGGCGGACGCGGCCGCCGTATTGCTGGTCGAAGTCGACGGAACGGCGGACAGCGCGGACGCCGACATGCAGCAGGTGCGAACGATATGCATGGAGTGCGGCGCACGTACCGTACGCGTCGCACGCAATGAAAACGAGCGAGCGCGACTCTGGCAGGGCAGAAAGAAGGCATTCGGGGCAATGGGGCGCCTCGCACCGAATCTCGCGGTGCAGGACGCCGTAATTCCGCGCACGAAGCTCACCGAGGTACTCGCGACGATATCCGCGATCGCGGACTCGCACGGGGTAAAAGTGTGTAATGTGTTTCACGCTGGCGACGGCAACCTGCATCCAAACATCTCCTACGATGCGGGCGACGCGGACCAGGCTCGTCACGTTGACGAGGCGATGGCGGAGATGATGCAGGCGTGCGTGAACGCGGGCGGCAGCATCACAGGTGAGCACGGGGTGGGGCTGGACAAGTTGAAGTACATGCCTCTGCTGTTCGACGAGCCGACACTTGCTGCGATGTGCGATCTTCGCATGGTGTTCGACCCCCAGCGACGCGCCAATCCAGGCAAAGTCGTTCCAGTCCATTCGTGCCGCGAATGGAGCGGCGTCCCGGCGCTGCGGCGGCCGCAGGCCGGATCCGCGAATGAGGTGGCCGGTGCGGGGTGATTCGGAGATCGCAGCAGCGGTCAGGGACGCCGCGGCAACTCATTCGGCGTTGCGCATAGTTGGGCAAGGCACCTGGCTTGACGCGGGCTCGCCGGTCGTCGCCAACGCGCGCCTGTCACTCGTGGATGATTCCGCTATTGTTGCGTACGTTCCGGACGATCTCACTGTCACCGCCCGAGCGGGGACCACGCTCCGCGAGCTGCGCGACACGCTCGCCACGCACGATCAGTGGATTGCGCTGGACCCGGAAGGCGGCGTAGATGTTACGATCGGTGCGACAGTTGCGACCTGTTCCTTCGGTCCGGCAGCAGCGTTCTTCGGCACACCCCGCGACCAGGTACTCGGCATGACAGTAGTACTCGGGACCGGCGAGATAATTCACGCAGGCGGGCGCGTGGTAAAGAATGTCGCTGGCTTTGACCTTACGCGGCTGATGATCGGTGCATGGGGGACTCTCGGCGTAATCACTGAGATTACCTTGCGAGTTCGGTCACGCGCGATGCGCGGAGATTCGGTCGCGCACATGCGACGGCAGTTGCCCGCATCGCATGGATACCGCGAGCCGGTTAATGCGCATCACCGTCTGGCCGCAGCCCTCAGGACGCGCTTCAACCCATTCGAGATTTTGAATCCGGGAATCATGCGGGATACGTTGTGACAGACGCGAACGAACCTCCTGTTGCCGACACACCGCTGGCACAGGAGCAGGCCGGACTCGACGCATGCGTTCACTGCGGATTCTGCTTGCAGGCGTGTCCAACCTATCTGGCGCTCGAGGATGAGAACGACTCTCCTCGCGGACGCATCGTGCTCATGCGCGCACTGGCCGACGGCGTGCTCCCTCCGGACGACGAGGATCTCCGCAATCACATCGATAGGTGTCTCGGCTGCAGGGCATGCGAGACAGCGTGCCCGTCCGGCGTGCCGTACGGACATCTACTCGAAGCAACGCGAGCGACACTGCGCAATGGTGACGCACCAACGCTGCTCGCGCGCACATTGCTGCGCGTGTTCGCGCACCGACCGCTGATGCGCGCGGCGATGGCCTGCGCGCGATTTCTCGCGGCGACCCCCATCCCCACGCTGCTCATGAAACTTCCGGGACGCATCGGCTTCGCCATGGCTATGCTGGCATCGACGGACTATCCGCTGGAGCGTGCGAAGTACCGAGCAGAGGGCGACGGCTCGAATGGTGACGTAGCGCTGTTACTGGGTTGCGTGATGGAAGGACTGTTCACCGAGACGAATCGGGCAACCGAACGCGTTCTCACACGGAATGATTATCGCATGAAACCCGCGCGGGGGCAGGGGTGTTGCGGAGCACTGCACGCACACGCCGGCAATCTTGAAGGTGCGCGCCGGTTGGCGCGCCGCAACATTGCCGCGTTCGAACGATCTGGTGCGCGCTTCGTCGTCACGAACGCGGCGGGATGCGGGGCCATGATGAAGGAATACGACCACTTACTGAGCGGAGATCCGGAATGGAGCGCGCGCGCGCGAGAGATATCGTCGCGCGTGCGCGACGTGTCGGAATTGCTGGCAGCGGCAGGACCGAGATCCGGCGGAGTCATTCCATTCACGGTGGCGTACGATGCACCGTGTCATCTGCAGCATGCGCAGCGCGTGACAATGGCGCCGATTGCCGTGCTTCAGGCAATTCCGGGAGTGGAACTTGTTCCGCTGGATGAGTCGGATCAGTGCTGCGGAAGTGCCGGCATATACAACCTGATCGAGCCCGAGACGTCTGACATTGTGCTGCAGCGCAAGCTGGAGCGAATAGAGATGTCACGCGCATCGCTCGTCGCGACTGGCAACCCAGGCTGTCTCATGCAGATCGGCGCCGGACTGCTGCGTGCAGAGATGCGGGTGCGGGCGGTGCATCCAGTAGATTTACTGGATGCGTCCTACGCTGCTGATTGACCGTTCCCACCGCGCGAGAATCGAGCTTACTGGCGCGCAGGCCGTAGCAACTCTGAATGGACTCGTCACAAACGACGTAACGGCGCTTCGAGCGGGACAGGGCCAGTACGCTGCAGCACTCACAGCGAAAGGCAAGATAGTCGCCGACATCATTGTGCTCATGCTCGACGACCGGCTTCAGGTGCACGCGTCCCCGGCTGCGGCGCCGGGATTGCAGGCGATGCTGACTAAATTCGTGAACCCGCGCTTTGCGACGCGCACCGACGTCACCGAGACAACGTGCGAACTCACTCTCGTCGGCGAGGCAGCCGCCGAGATCCTTGCGCGCGCATGTGGCGATAGTGTGTCAGCCGAAACCCTCGCGACGCTGGCGCCGTTCTGGCACATTACCGCAACAATTGGACAAACAGCCGCGATGATCGTTCATCTTCCAGCGATTGGCGCGCACGACGTGAGTATGTACGCCGTTATCGCACCACGCGATCAGCTGGACGCAGTCGGATCGGCGCTCCGCAGTGCGGGCGCCGTGGATTCCGATGCAGTAGCGCTGAACACGCTGCGTGTGGAAAGCGGGTTCCCCGAATGGGGGATCGACATGGACGAAAACACCCTTCCACAGGAAGCGAATCTCGACGACATGCATGCCGTGTCGTATACAAAGGGTTGTTATATCGGCCAGGAGACCGTTGCGCGAATTCACTTTCGTGGTCACGTGAATCGCAGTCTGCGGAGGCTGACCTTTCCCGACGGCATCGAGCCGCCGCGCGGTGCAGCGTTGCAGGATTCGGAGCACCGTGGTATCGGTGACGTACGCAGCACGTCGCGCAGTGCGACGGCTGGAGTGATTGGAATCGGTATGGTTCGCCGCGAGATCGACGACGGTGCGGCGATCGACGTGCACTGGGACGGTGGATCTGCGCACGCGGTGATTACCGGAAAAGCAAAAGGCGCGATCGACTGATCGCGCCTTTTGCTTTGCTAGCGACGAAGGTTACGGCTTCTTCATTGCCTTGACTGCGGAATCACCGAGCTTCTTGCTCGAATCGATCATCTTCTTGGCGGTGTCCGCCATCATCTTCGAGCTATCCATCATCTTCATTCCAGTGTCTGTCGCTGTTGCGGGTGCAGCTGCTGCCGGCATTGTTGTGTCGGTAGCGGCTTCATCCTTCTTCGAGCAAGCTGCAACTGCGAGCAGGGCGACGGCGACGAGGGCCAGGCGCTTCATACGAGAATCTCCTTGGAGGTTCAGAGGGTGATCGCCCGGGTCCGTGCACGCAGTCGCGATGCCCGGATGTGGCGCGGGGTCGAATCTATGTCTACCAGAATCAGTGTCAAGTACCACGACCCCAGAGCTAAATTACGTCGTACGTGTGGGTTTCGCGACTGGTAGACACTAATCCGGGAACTTGCCTAGCAATAATCGCGCTCAATTGCCCGCACCCCCGACCTTAACTGAGATCCGCGTGTCCTCCCTACCCGAAACATTTGGCGCACTTAAGAAGTCCCAATTTGCCGCGCCCGGCAGGGCCAGCAGGACGGTCAAAGAAGAGCTCCGCAGCAATCTCCTGAAGCGGCTCGCCGCTGGCGGGCAGCTTTTTCCTGGCGTGCTCGGCTACGAGGACACGGTGATGCCGCAGATTGCGAACGCGGTCCTGAGTCGCCACAACTTCATTCTGCTGGGACTTCGCGGACAGGCGAAATCGCGGATCCTGCGGGCACTCACGACGCTCCTCGACGACGAGATCCCCATCGTCGCCGGCAGCGAAGTCAACGACGACCCTTTTCGGCCCATCTCGAAGTATGCCAGGCAGCTGCTCGCCGCGGCCGGTGACGATACGCCGATCGGCTGGGCGGACCGAACGAGCCGCTATGTTGAGAAACTTGCGACTCCTGACGTAACGATCGCCGACATCATCGGCGACGTTGACCCGATCAAGGCCGCGCGCGGCGGACACCTGCTGTCCGACGAGCTGACCATCCACTACGGGATGCTGCCGCGCGCCAACCGCGGCATATTCGCCCTGAATGAGCTGCCCGATCTCTCGGGCAAGGTGCAGGTGGGGCTTTTCAATATCATGCAGGAAGGGGACGTCCAGATAAAAGGGTATCCCGTGCGTCTCCCGCTAGACATTCTACTGGTGTTTTCGGCCAATCCAGAGGACTATACGGCGCGCGGGAAGATCATAACGCCGCTCAAGGACAGAATCGGCAGCGAGATCGTGACGCACTACCCCGAGACGGTGGACATCGGCATTGCCATCACACGCCAGGAAGCATGGGCGGACCGGGGCGCGATGCGCGTCAGGGTGCCGGATTTCATGGAGGAAGTGATCGAGCGGATCGCATTCGAGGCTCGCACCGACAAGCGAATCGACCGGCGTTCTGGGGTTTCGCAGCGGTTGCCTATCACCGTTCTCGAGAACGTCATCTCCAACGCCGAGCGGCGCGCAGTGGAAACGAAGGAGTCCGAGGTCGTGCCGCGGATTGCCGATGTATACTCTGCGTTGCCGGCAATCACCGGCAAGATCGAGCTGGAGTATGAAGGTGAGATCGTAGGCGGCCCGGCTATCGCGCGGGAGCTGATCCGGCGCGCCTCGGAAGCCACGTTTCGCGAGCGCGCCGGCCTCGTGGACACGGATGAGATTGTGATGTGGTTCGACGCCGGCGGTGCGCTACAGGTGTCGGACGATGTATCAGCGGCATCGGTGGTTAAGGGCTTCGAGGCGATCCCGACGCTAATCGACACTGTCGAGCAGACGGGCCTGGCGCGGCGCTCCGATATACCGACTCTTGCCGCCGCGTGTGAGCTGCTGCTCGAGGCGCTCGTGGCGCGGCGCAAGATCTCGCGCTCGGATGAGGGACGTTACGCCCGGGCGGTGAATGAAAAACGGCGCCGGCCGGGCGATGACTTGTTCGGCGGACTTTCAGCCTAGCGAGGGCTGTAGCATGGCGATCATCACGGTTTCGCGGATGTATTGCTCGGGTGGCTCCGACGTGGCTGCGCGAGTGGCCCATGCCCTCGAATGGTCACTGCTGGACAACGCGGTCATCGACGAAGTGGCGGCTCGGACCGGACTGAGCGTATCGGAAGTGGCGGCTAGGGAGGAGAGGCGCCCGTCGCTGGCCGAGCGTGTGGCGACCGCCATGGCGATGAGCACGCAGGAAATGATGTCACCGATAGCATCGGCGCAATTCCCGCCTACGGAGCAGCGTCTACTGGCCGTCACCAAGACGGTGATCGAGGAGGCAATCGAGCGTGACTCGGTGGTCATTGTTGGGCGCGGCGCCCAGATGATGCTTGGCGCGCGCAGCGACGTCTTTGGAGTCTTCTGCTACGCCCCGCTGGAGGCCCTCACGCGCAGCTGCATGCGGCGAGATGGTCTGGACCATGCCCAGGCGGAGAAGCGGGTGCAGCAGGTCAACCAGGACCGTTCGTCGTGGGTCAGATCGAACTGGGGACGCGACTGGCGAGAAATCGAGAATTATCATCTCTGCGTCAACACCGACGCGCTCGGTGTTGACGGCGCGGCGGACGCAGTCGTCCGCGCGGTTAGACTCTACTTCGAGCGCGGTTAGGCAAACAGCGACTACCCGTCACTCGTACAGGGCATCCAGATCAGCCGAGGCGAGCTCCACGAGGAAATCTGAAATCTTTACACAGACGGCATCGAAAAAGGCGGCACCGCGCTCGGGTGTAGCCATGGCGGGATTGCCGGTGCCGGTATCTGCCGACACGCGCGTCCACGGTCTGGGCGCCCAGACCCAACGCTCCCGGAGCGCCGTGATGCTCGGGCGCTTCTGCGCTCCGTCCCCAGCTTCGGAGAGGGGCAGTACCAATTCCGGGGCGATGTGCTGCATCACACTGGTCTCCAACTCCCCTGCGTGATCGCCCGGTTCCTCGAAGTATGACTCCGGATCGACACACGTGTACCAGTTCAGAGTGCACAGGAACACGCTCGTGCTCGGCTGCAATTCCCGAATCATCTGGCGGAAGTCGTTTCCGCCATGTCCGTTCAAAACGACCAGCTTGCGTAATCCCTGCCCTTCGAGCGCGCTGACGAGGTCGCTAAGCAGCGCGGCCTGAGTGCTCGGGTTCATGTTGAGACAGAACTCGATGTCCAGTTGCCCTGTGTTCACGCCGAACGGGACTGTGGGAAGGACGATGACGCGAGCGCCAGCGGTCCAGGCGAGACGCGCCGATTCCGCCGCCACCGCGTCACATTCCATGACGTCGGTGGCATACGGCAGATGATAGTTATGCGCCTCGGTCGCGCCCCATGGCAATACGGCCACACTGTACTCCGTCGATCGCACCGTCTTCCACGGCGTCTCGGCCAGTATGTAGGGACGCGACATATCTGAAGCTACACGCGTCGCGATGGAATCACTGGGATAGGTGGTTCCAGTTGGCCATCGCGTTGAGCGGCATGGCAAAGGTGCCCTGCGTTTCCATACGCCAAAGCGGACGGATGCCAAACATCACGACGTGACCGTCGCCGAGTGGCGCATCGACGACTGCGGCCTTGCCGGCGAGCTCGTCGCCGTTGACGAGGAGACCGGAGAGGAGCAGGTCAGCCGGATTGCGAACGAACGACACAATCGCGCGAGCACGCATGCGCTCCCGAGACGCGATCACAGCGGGATCAATCCCCTCATTGCGCTCCATCGTATCGCGTTTGGCGACTGCCAGTACGGGCGATTGATTGAAGTACACCGGGAGCGTGGTGACGTCATAGCCGTACGCGATTGGGCTTGCATGATCTGAGATCGTTGCGCGGTAGATTCCGCCGCGTGCGTTGAGCTTGGGCGTCGGCGGGATCGACGCAGTGCTCGTGAAGCCGATCTCGATCGGGAATCGTGTAGAATTTCCTTCGGTGATGAGAAGGCCTCCGCGCTCTACGAACCGGCGCAGTGCGGCCGCGCCATCCAGGCCCATTCCAGGCCTTATGTCATCTGTCTGGTCGATCTTGCCGATGTTGGGCGTCAGCGGCGTTGTTTTCCACGGGATCGGCGGTCCGACCATCGGACGGCCGTTGATGATCGTGGTCAGTGATCCGCTCGCGTGTGGAAACATGACGACATCGAACTTGTCGAGAGCGTTCGGCTTCCTGAGTGTCTGCGTCGAGATATACGTGAACGGGATTCCCATCTTCTCGAACGCAAAGCGCACCCAGCCTTCATTCTGCGTTTCGATCCACGTGTGCATCAGTGCGATTCGAGGGAGCGTAATTGCATGCTTACGCGCCGGCGCTGCTGCGCTTGTCGCGACGGCGTTCACTCCGAGAGCGTGAAGCGCATCACGCACACTGGCATCGTTCTTCTGAATGTAGAACGTGCCGGCAGGGTAGACCGTGCCATCGACGCTGAATGCAGAATCGGCGACGAGTACCTTCGCGCCGCCCACCTTCCATGGCAGCGCAGCGGAGCGCCAGTCACCGGTGTGCCTGACGATTAGCGCGGTGCCAGACCCCGTGACATCCCCGTTGACTACCGCATTGGCGGTCAGGAGGCGCATGGGCGCATTGAATACAGCGGAATCGGTCACTTTGAGCGTCTCGACACCGCGCAACAGGTCCAGGGTCCAACCGGTGTCGTCGTACGGCGGAGGGTCGTCGGCGGTGTACTTTTGAATCGCGAGGAGCGTCCGTACGGGCGCTGCGTAGGGTTGATCGAGCCGCACGATCCAATCGCCCGTGTGGACCGGCACGGATATGGACCGCATGTGTGACCGCGCCGCTGGCGGCGAACCACTATCGCGCGCGTTCGTGTCATGATGCGCAGCTGGCGCCGAGTCCACAGTGACATTGAAATTCGCAGTAGCTTCCTGAACTTCCGCACCATGCGTCCGGAACAGATTCACGAGATCGGCGGCCTCTGCGGAATGCAGTTGACCACGAGGAATGACGAAGGCGTACGGAGCGCCGTCGCGACCGCGGTCAATCATGCGCTCGGACTTGGTCACAAAGTTATTGAGGAACACGTCGCGGTTGTCGGCGACGTATTTCAGCGCTACGAGCACGCCAGACTGCTGATAGTTGATGTTGGATCTGATGCACCATTTCACGCCATTCACCGGCGGATTGGGCCTGTCCCAGCGACGCGTCGTGTCGGCGGCTGGCAGGTGCACCACCGTGCATCCCGCACCGGAAGAGGTGAATGTCTCGTAGAAGCGGCCGATGGAATTGTGCAGATTGCCGATCGACAGTACGGTGTAGTTTGGCGCCCATCCGTCGTAGAATCCGTGCGTCCAGATCCCAGGCAGCCCGCGACGTGTAAGCTCGGTTATCTCCTGGTATGCAAGGGTGTGCCACTCGTCGATCACGATGGGATCGTACTGTTCGTTATACGGACCGGTCCCTGTGCTGGTGTAGAGAAACGGCACCGACTCGTGAAGATCGTGAAGCACGGTTGGTTTCCAGTACAGGTACGCCGACATCACGTTCTGCGTGAGTTTCTGCGACACGACGATTGCGTCGCGGTTATCGTCATGAGCGATGTACTTGCCCCAGTAAAGCAACGGCACGCCTTGCGGTCCGAGGCCCAGGCGCTGCGACTCGCCGTACACGTCTACCTCGCGATCGCGCCCGTCAACCGCCGTGGCCGGTGTAATCAGCGTGATAACATTCGAACGAATGTCCTTCACATAGTCACTCTCGTCCACGGCGAGACGGTACGCCAGCTCCATCAGCATCTCTGGGCTGCCAGTCTCCGGCGCGTGGATGGAACCAGTCAGCCAGTAGATCGGCTTGGCCTCATGCACAAGCGTTATCTTCGTTGCCGAATCGAGTCCGCGCGGATCGGCGAGACGCGCAATCTTCGCGCGATAGTCATCCAGTTTGGCAATCGTCGACTCATCCGCGATGGCAACGATGATCATCTCACGTCCATCGTCGCTTGTACCAGCCGAGAACACCTTGACGCGTGGAGACGCAGCTGCTAGCGCACGGAAGTACTTGTTGAGATCGGCGGTGCGCGACAGTCTGCCGAGGGTGCCCGGCACGTAGCCGAGCACCTTGAGCGGCGTAGGGACGGTGGCGGAATACGGCAGGTAGTCCACCAGCTCCGTGGTGAACTTCCAGTGCGGGTCGGTGGGCGTAAGCGATCGAATCTCGGCGGTATAGGCACTATCGATTCGCTGCGAGGATTGAGCAGTCGCGCGAGTGGCGAGACAGGCTGCAGCAGCGCAGGCAAGGTTGGCGGCCGCACGGAGTCGGCGGCTGAAAGGTTCGGACACGGTTGCTCCTTAGGGTGGCGCGCGAAATTCTACCGCCTGCGACCTCGGCCGGCAAGGCGATTACCGATCGCGAGTACCGATCGTGGCGCCGTCCGAGCACCCAAGCCGTGCGTACACCCCCTCTGGCTGCCGTTACTGACCGAGCACCACCTGCCGGCTACGGGTTCGCTACTTCCCGGGCTCGAGCGATCAGACCATCGACCTCGCTTTCGGTAGTCTGGAAGGAGCAGACCAGCCGCAACTCGGACGTCGACTCGTTCCACACTTGCAGCGAAGCGTATTCGTTGAGTGGCGCGATCGCGTGCGACGGCACGACGGCGAACACCTCGTTCGCTTCGACCTGCTGCGTCACCCGGATTTCGGGGATTGCCGCCAGGCCTTCACCCAGCCTCCGCGCCATTGCATTGGCATGCCGCGCATTTCGGAGCCAGAGGTTATCCGTGAGCAGAGCGATGAATTGCACGGACATGAAGCGTAGTTTGGATGCGAGCTGCATCGCCTGCGCCCGACGAGGTGCGAAGTCATGGGCCAGATGCTCGTTCATGAATACGACGGCTTCCGCGCACGTTGCGCCGTTCTTGGTACCACCGAACGACAACACGTCCACCCCGCAGCCTGTCGACACTTCGCGCAGCGAGAGTCCGAGTGACGCAGCTGCGTTTGCAATGCGCGCACCGTCCATGTGGACGTAGAGCCCATGATCATGAGCAACGCGCGCTAGCGCACGCACTTCGTCAGGTGTATAGACGGTGCCATACTCGGTTGCCTGCGTGAGCGATACCACGCCCGGGCGCACCCGTCCATGGCCATCATCGTGCGTCATCATGGCCGCAAAGGCATCCGTCGTGATTTTGCCGTCAGACGTCTGGACGGGCAGCACCTTGGAGCCCGTCATTCGCTCTACTGCGCCACTTTCGCTGGTAAATATGTGGGCGGTGTCGCTGCAGAGTACGGCCTGGTATGGGCGAACGCAACTCTCGATGGACAGTACATTCGCAGCGGTCCCGGTGAACACAAAGTAGGCCTGCGCGACCGATCCAAAGTGCTGCTTTATCAGCGCCTCCGCCTGCAGCGTGTATGGGTCACTCCCATACGCATGCACTGGATCGGCGTTGGCACGTACGATCGCATCCATAACGTCAGGATGCGCCGGAGCCCAGTTGTCGCTCGAGAAATTCGGTAATGCGTTCGGCTGTTGCATGCGTGAAGTGTGGATGGTGCGACCCGGCCAGTCAAGCGCTCATGCAACAGACGTGAGAGTGAAACCCGGCAGCGGTCCCGCAACGCCGATCAACGGAAATCGTGCGACCCATGTACCAACTGACCGCCGTCGAGATTCCTGAACCTGCGCCCCACCACATTCATCACGCGGCCGTCGCGCTCGAATTGCCCTTCCACCACCATAAAACGCGCGAACTTCACGACGTCGCCGTAGCGTTCCACGAGCCTGGGCGAGGCGATCACGTTGATGAACCCCCACTCATCCTCGAGCAGAATGAAGATGGTTCCCTTGGCACTCTCAGGCCTCTGACGCACGCTGACGAGACCGGCCACCACCACACGCTGGCCATCGCGCAGATCTTGCAGGCCGTTGCTCCCAACAACACCAGCATCGCGGAGACGCGCACGCAGATGCTCCATTGGATGGCCGCTCACGCATATGCCTGTGGAGGCGTAATCCATGAAGATCAACTCTCGCTCATCCAGCTCCCGAGGCCTGTAAGGAAGATGATGCGCCGGCGCGAATGGCAGGTTGTCTCCGGCTGCGCGCAGCGCCTCCCATGCAGCCCGCCTGCGATCCGGCTCCCACGCGCCGAACGCGGCTGCACGCGCGCACTGTAGTGACTCGGCGCGCGTCAGCCCGGCGCGAGTGATCACGTCGGCGATTGAAGTGAACGACCCCATCGCACGCGCCTGGGAGAGACGGTCGAGGGTGCGATCACCCACACCGTGAATGTGCCGCCATCCAATGCGCAGCGCTGGCCACTGGGACGTTGCCGAGCTCTCGGTAGTACACATTCTCTCGCCGTCGCGCAGGCACGGCGATCTCACGTCCACACCATGCCTCCGCGCTTCGTGAATAATGGTCGAGTTTGGGTAGAATCCCATCGGCTGCGCGTTCAGGAGTCCGAGATAGAAGTCGGTTGGATAGTGATGCTTGAGATACGCAGTCGCATATGCAATGAGCGCGAAACTCCATGCGTGCGATTCCGGGAATCCATAATTCGCGAACATCAGAAGATCGTGACTGATTTGCGCTGCTACCTCGAGCGATACCGGCGGATCCGGCACGGGGTTGTTCACCATGCGCTCCGTCAACATCGTCAGCACGGCCTCGAGTTTCTTCTTCTTGCGCATGTTGCCCATTGCTCGCCGCATGCGATCTGCTTCAGCTGGCGTGAAACCTCCGAGCATCATCGATATCGCCATCGCCTGTTCCTGAAAGATGGGAATACCATACGTTCGTCGAAGAATCGACTCCAGTGACGGATGCAGGTATTGTGGAGCTTCGAGCCCGCGACGCCTGCGCGTGTAGGGGTGCACAAAATCGCCCTGGATGGGCCCCGGGCGAATCAGCGATATCTGCACGACGATGTCGTACATCGTCTGCGGCAGCGTGTTGAGTATGGAGGCAATCTGCGCCCTGCTCTCTATTTGAAACGTGCCGAGCGTATCGCCACGTGAGATCATCTCGAACGTCGGCGCATCAGCTTGCGGCAAGCCATACAGCTCAAGCCGCACGCCGCTTCGCTTCTCGATCGAGTCAAAGGCGCGACGCACCAGTGCGAGCGCTCCAAGGCCAAGGAAGT
>JBDTIP010000027.1:0-11752 GCA_039936295.1 Gemmatimonadaceae bacterium | reverse complement strand
GTTACGACGCCATCCGGCGTACCGATCCTCACACGCCAGATCGCGGGCCTCATCGCGCGACGGATCGTGACGTATAGCAAGATTGGCGACGCGGCCCATCAGGGCGAACGATTCGGCATCATTCGATTCGGGTCACGCGTGGATGTGTTTCTCCCCACGACGGCTTTCGTCAACGCAAAGCTGGGTGACATCACCACGGGCGGCAGCACGGTGATCGCAGAGCTCGACACGTGAGCCAGTACGAGTCGGCCTCTCGCGTCCGGCGGCAGCCCATCAGGCGCGCCGTGATTCTGCTACCCAGCGGACTGACGATCGCGAATCTGTTCTTCGGCATTTTCGCAATCGTTGCAGCCTCGCGCGGCGACCTGTCGCGCGCCGGTTTGTACGTCGTGCTCGCGGGTGTCTTCGACGTACTGGACGGACGTGTGGCGCGCGCGACCAATACCGGCACGCAACTCGGCTCCGAGCTCGACTCACTAATTGACATTGTGTCGTTCGGCGTCGCACCGGCGATGATCATGTATTTCGCGGTGCTCAACCGAGAAGGGTGGGACTGGGTCTTCTCTTTTGCGTTCATCGCGTGCGCAGCGCTTCGTTTAGCACGATTCAACGTTGAACAGGCGGGCCGGGCAAAAAAGTACTTTCACGGTTTGCCCAGTCCGGCCGCTGGGCTCACTCTGGCCACGTACTACTGGTTCAGCCAGACCCCACTGTACAACGACACCAACATTGTAAACCTCCCGTGGCACGTCATGCTGCGGTTCGTCATGGCAGGGCTCGGAGCGCTCATGGTGAGCGACGCATCATACCCGGCAGTCCCGACGGTCGGCTTCCGCAACTGGCGCGAGATCCTCGGGACCGTCGTCGTGCTGGGCACGATTGTTGGTGTGTTCTTTGTACCAAAGCAGTTCTTCTTCCCCGCCTGCCTTGCATACGTTCTATTTGGGCTCGGCCAGACGGTGTTTCTCGGACTCATCGGCAGACGGTCCGCTGGCGCCAACGGCAGCGAGCTTAGCGACACGAACGATGACGACGTTACCACACTGGATCGTCCGTCCAGCGCCACACTATCGTACGCGTCGTCCGACGCGACGACCGGAAGTCCCATGACGCGTCGTCGCAAGCGCCGGCGCCGACCGCGGCGCGACCGGCCCGACTCCGGCCCGGACAATGGCGCGCCGCCTTCACCAGAAAGCTGAGGCAACTTTGCAATCATATCGCGTGCCCGTTCAGGTAGTGCCGCGTCCCGGGATTCTCGACCCACAAGGCGCCGCTGTGGTTGGCGCGCTCAGAACACTGGGTTTTGATTCCGTGATAGATGTTCGGGTCGGACGCTTCATCACGGTTGACGTCAACGCCGAGGATCCTGCACATGCCGCGGATCTTGTCCGCAGCATGTGCGAGAAGCTTCTGGCCAATCCGGTCATCGAAGACTTCACACTCGAGCAGGCGACACCTCAGCCGACCGCACGCTCGTGAAGTTCGGCATCGTGACGTTCCCGGGTTCGAACGGTGACTACGACGCCTATCACGCGGCGGCGGATGCGCTCGGCGAGCCGTCCGTGTATCTGTGGCACAAAACGCACGACCTCCAGGGCAGCGATGTCATTGTGCTGCCTGGCGGATTCAGCTACGGCGACTACCTTCGCGCTGGCGCGATCGCGCGATTCAGCCCTATCATGACCGAAGTGCTCGCGCACGCCAGACGCGGCGCACCCGTGCTGGCGATTTGCAACGGATTCCAGATAGCGTGCGAGGCTGGATTGTTGCCCGGCGCACTCATGCGGAATGCATCGCTGCGCTTCGTGTCCCGGGTCGTCAACATTCGCGTCGAGAACGCGGGCACAATGTTCACCCACGAATACTACAATGGCCAGGTGCTCGCCATACCCGTAGCACACGGAGATGGACGTTACACCGCTGACGATGACGTAATCGCCAAACTTGATGACGACGGCCGCGTTGCGTTTCGATACTGCTCTTCCACGGGAGTCGTCTCCGAGCAGAACAACATCAATGGCTCGATCAGCAACATCGCCGGGATAGTCAGCGAGGGTGGCAATGTGCTCGGGTTGATGCCGCATCCGGAGCGCGCTGTGGATCCGCTCGTTGCGGTCCCGGATGGCCTCGGCGTGTTCCACTCATTGCTCGCGTTGGCGGGCGCCTGACATGACACAGGTTGTCTCCCGCCCCGGCGATCCGGTGATTACTCCCGCACTTGTCCGTGAGCACGGCCTCACGGAGTCTGAATACGAGCGCGTCCTGACCATGCTCGGCCGCGTGCCAACATTCACGGAGCTGGGGATTGTAAGCGCACTCTGGAATGAGCATTGCTCCTACAAGCACTCTCGCAACGTTCTCAAGACACTTCCTACGGAAGGAAGCCAGGTGATTCAGGGACCTGGCGAAAATGCAGGGGTTGTCGGCATCGGTGATGGTGTCGCAATCGCATTCAAGATCGAGTCGCACAACCATCCGTCCGCCATCGAGCCGTATCAGGGCGCCGCAACGGGTGCAGGCGGGATTCTGAGAGACGTTTTCACGATGGGTGCTCGTCCCATCGCAATGCTCAACTCTCTACGTTTCGGCTCGCTCGACAATGCACGGAACCGCTACCTGTTCGCCGGCGTCGTCAAGGGTATTGGTGACTACGGCAACTCTGTAGGCGTGCCTACTGTCGCCGGAGAAATTGTTTTCGATCCGGCTTACAATGGCAATCCGCTCGTCAACGCGATGTGTGTCGGAATTCTACGCGAGGACGAACTGATTCGCGCCAAGGCTGAAGGCGTTGGCAATCCAATTCTCTGCGTTGGTGCGCGTACCGGCCGCGACGGGATCCACGGCGCGTCGTTCGCCTCCGAGGATCTGTCAGCAGCAAGTGAAGCGAAGCGTCCACGCGTACAGGTCGGTGACCCGTTCACGGAAAAGCTGCTGCTCGAGGCCAGCCTCGAATTGATCCACAGTGGGCATATCGTTGCGATTCAGGATATGGGAGCCGCTGGTCTCACATCGTCCTCCGCGGAGATGGCAGCTCGCGGCGATGTTGGCGTGACGATTGACACGAGCCGCGTGCCAGTACGCGAGACGGGAATGACGCCGTATGAAATCCTCCTGAGCGAGTCCCAGGAGCGCATGCTGGTGGTCGCCCTCGCAGGACATGAAAATGCAGTCCGCGAGATTCTCTTCAAATGGGATCTTGCTGCCGAGGTCATCGGCGAGGTTATTGCCGAACCAGTATACCGCGTCACCGAAGGTGATCGAGTCGTCGCTGAATTCCCCGGCTCCGCGCTTGTTACCGAGTGCCCGCGTTACGACGTGCCAGCTGAAGAAGGACGCGAGGCGATCGAACTTCGCGAGCGCGATGTAGATGCCATCGCGGAGTTGCGGGAGGAAGAAGATCCGGCCTGGACATTACTAAAGCTTCTGTCCGCGCCAACGATCGCCAGCAAACGGTGGGCGTATCAACAGTACGACTCTACGATTCGCACCAACACAGTCATAGGACCCGGCGGCGACGCGGCCGTGCTGCGTATTCGCGGAACCAATCGCGCAATTTCCGTCAAGACCGATTGCAATGGCAGGTATGTAGCGCTGGATCCCCGCGTCGGTGGCAGGATCGCCGTCGCAGAGGCCGCACGCAACGTCGCATGCACTGGCGCCAGGCCACTCGCCATTACGAACTGTCTCAATTTTGGCAATCCAACCCGTCCAGAAATCTTCTTCCAGTTCCGCGAAGCGGTCGCTGGCATTCGTGAAGCGTGCCTCGGCCTGGATACGCCTGTAACTGGCGGCAACGTATCTTTCTACAATGAAAGCCCGAGCGGTAGCGTTCATCCCACACCCGTCATCGGTATGCTCGGCGTGATCGATTCACTCGAACACATCACGCGATCTACATTTCGTACGACCGGCGACACGATCGTTCTTCTGGGGGATTGCACGCCGGAGATCGGTGGCAGCGAATATCTCGCGACAATTCATGGCACCAGCGCCGGCGCACCACCGGCGTGCGACATTCGGCGTGAGCGACTGGTCATCGAGGCGCTTTTGGAGGCGATCCGCGGCGGCGTCATTGCGTCCGCCCACGACTGCAGTGATGGCGGGATCGCGGTGGCACTCGCAGAGTGCGTGATGGCGAACCAGGATGGCATGATGGGCGCCGACGTTGACCTGGCCGAGTGGGATCGTCTCACGACGCGCGCGTTGCTATTCGGTGAAGCGCAGGGCCGCATACTTGTTTCGACGGGCGACGCTCCCCGTGTCCTGCAAATCGCCGATGAAATTGGAGTTCCGGCGCGCGCGATTGGAACCGTCATGCCAATGGTCAGCGGATTGACCCTTCGCACGGGTGCCAGGTCCTTCCACGTGGGAACAGAAGCACTGGCTGCGGCGTATCATGAGGCTATCCCGCACATCATGGACACGGCGCCACAGAGCGCGGCATTGGAACAGTCAGAAGGAGTATCGGTCTAGATGTGTGGCGTGTTTGGCATTTTTGGGAGCGACAGAGCCGCATCGCTCACGCAACTTGGCCTTTACTCACTTCAGCATCGTGGCCAGGAATCCTGGGGCATGGTCTCCGTCAGCCCGGAAGGAGTTGCGCGGCCGACGCGTGCAATGGGGCTCATCTCGGAAGCCAGCGCGAGGCTGGCGCCGCTCGACGCGCGTCTGGCAATCGGTCACACGCGTTATAGTACTGCCGGCAGCTCAACTATCGAGAATGCCCAGCCAATACTCGCACGTTCCCGTGACGGACACATCTCAATTGCTCACAACGGCAATCTCACCAACGCCACCGAGCTGCGCCGCGATCTCGAAAATGATGGATCGATCTTCTCGTCCACAATTGACTCCGAAGTAATTGTGCATCGTGTCGCCAAGGCGCCGCTTGGTGCTCCGGAAGAGCGACTTTCAGCAGCTCTGTCGGGCGTCGAAGGCGCGTATTCCCTGGTCGGTATCATCGGCGAAACCCTGCTCGCCGCGCGAGACCCGCGCGGCTGGCGCCCGCTGGTCATGGGCGAGGTAGATGGCGCAATCGTTTTTGCGTCGGAGTCGTGTGCGCTCGACATCGTCAATGCGACGGCAATCCGTGAGGTCGCACCCGGTGAAATCATCGCCGTCGACGCATCCGGCGTCCGTTCGATCTTTCCTTTCGAGCGCAAGCAATCCACGCGCTGCGTTTTTGAATACGTGTACTTCGCGAGACCGGACAGCCGCGTATTCGGCGGATCGGTCGATCGCGCGCGTCGCGCACTCGGCCGCAGGCTCGCGATCGAGATGCCGGCGCCGAACGCTGATCTGGTTTTCGCAGTGCCGGATTCGTCCAACTCGGCGGCGCTGGGATTCGCTGAGCAGTCGCATCTCCCGTACGAGCTCGCGCTGATTCGTAATCACTACGTCGGCCGCACTTTCATTCAACCCGAACAGGCCGGGCGCGACGCGAAGGTCAAGGTCAAGTACAACGCGGTACGAGAGGTGCTCGAGGGCAAGCGGGTAGTCATGGTCGATGATTCAATCGTGAGGGGCACAACGACTCGCGGGCTCGTTGCAATGGTGCGCGGCGCTGGCGCGATCGAAGTGCACATGCGTGTCAGCTCGCCACCCGTTACCGGCCCATGTTACTACGGCATCGATACGCCGAACCGAGAGGACCTGATCGCAGCTAATTTCTCCGTCGACGAGATTGCCAAGCACATAGGCGTCGACTCGCTCGGTTATCTGTCGCTTGACGGAATGTTGAATGCCGTACCAGATGGACCCGAAGGGTTCTGTCACGCCTGCTTCTCCGGTGACTATCCAACCGCACCCCCCACAGATCCGGACAAGCTTCGGTTTGGGTGCGGCTGCTGACGATGACTCAAAAAGTCTTCTTCTTCGGCGCCGGCACTGCCGAAGGTACCCGCGACATGAAGCTGGAGCTCGGCGGAAAGGGTGCAAACCTCGCCGAAATGACCAACCTCGGCGTGCCCGTTCCACCCGGATTCACGATCGCTTGCAGCGAGTGCATATCGTACCTGAACAACGGCGACATATCGACGGATCTGCGCGCGGAAGTTGAGCGAAGTGTCGCCCGTCTGGAATCTGTCGCCGGCAAGAAATTCGGGGACGCAGTCAACCCGCTGCTCGTCTCCGTGCGTTCGGGAGCCTCCGTCTCCATGCCCGGCATGATGGAGACAATCCTCAACCTCGGACTCAACGATCGCACGGTGGTTAGTCTCGCGCGAGCGAGTGGCAGCGCGCGCTTCGCCTATGATTCGTACCGCCGGTTCATCCAGATGTACGCCGATGTCGTCCTTGGAGTGCCTGCGAGCGACTTCGAACACCTGCTAAGCGCGAAGCGCATGACCGCCGCGGTCTCAACGGATTCGGAGCTGAGCGAGGACGCACTTCGCAACCTGACCGAGGAATACAAGGCGATCGTTCGCAACCAAACTGGGAAGCCGTTTCCGACGGACCCTGCTGAGCAGCTCTGGGGCGCGATCGAAGCAGTGTGGCGCTCGTGGACTCTCAAGAAGGCGCGCGATTATCGTCGCGTTAACGCCATCCCGGAAACGCTGGGCACTGGTGTCAACGTCGTGGCGATGGTATTCGGAAACCTCGGAAACGATTCCGGAACCGGTGTCGCTTTTACTCGCGATCCGTCAACGGGCGAGCATAAGTTCTACGGTGAGTTTCTGATCAATGCCCAAGGCGAGGACGTCGTCGCCGGGATCCGCACGCCGATAGCCATCGATCAGATGGCAGCGCAGCTTCCGGCCGCGTTCGAGCAGTTGATGGACACGCAGGCACGCCTCGAGAAGCACTTCGGCGACATGCAGGACATCGAATTCACTGTTGAGCGCGGAAACTTGTTTCTGCTGCAGACACGCACGGGCAAACGCACCGCGGCAGCGGCCGTGCGCATTGCGCGCGACATGGTCGCCGAAGGTCTAATCACCAAGCGAACCGCTATCCTCCGAGTTCCGCCTGGGCAACTCGATCAGCTGCTGCACCCGATCATCGACCCCGCTGCTCGCGCAAAAACGCTCTGCGTTGGATTGCCCGCGAGTCCCGGCGCCTCCAGCGGCATTGCCGTCTTTGACCCGGATATCGCAGAGACTCGCGCCGCCGAAGGAGCTGCGGTGATTCTCGTGCGTGAGGAAACGACTCCGGAAGACTTCCACGGTATCGTCGCGGCGCGCGCGGTGCTGACTGCCCGCGGTGGAATGACGAGCCACGCCGCCGTCGTAGCCCGCGGCATGGGCAAATGCGCCGTTGTGGGCTGCCGCGAGATCCACGTCGATTCGGAGCACCGGCGATTCACCGTCGGTACTCAGACAATCAACGAAGGCGACTACATCACGCTTGACGGTGCTACCGGCCGCGTATTCGCCGGCGCGCTGCCTACAATTCCGAGTGAGGTCGTCCAGGTCACCAACGGGACGCTTCCAGAGAGTGCGGCTCCACTCTACCAGGCTTACGCCCAGCTCCTGGAGTGGGCCGACGAAGTCCGTACGCTTAAGGTTCGCGCAAATGCGGATACGCCGCGCGACGCCCGCATCGCGCGCAACTTCGGCGCCGAAGGAATCGGCCTGTGCCGCACGGAACATATGTTCTTCGAAGGCGAACGTATCCACGCGATGCGCGAGATGATCGTGGCCCGCGAGGAGGCCGGCAGGCGCCGCGCGCTCGCGAAGCTGCTTCCGATGCAGCGCATGGATTTTGAAGGCATCTTCGAGGCGATGGACGGGCTGCCGGTCACTATCCGGCTGCTCGACCCGCCTCTCCACGAGTTTCTCCCACACGGTGGTGAGGAAAGCAAACTCCTGGCTCGCACGCTCGATATCCCACGCGCCGACCTCCAGCGGATCGTCGAAGGCCTTCGCGAAACGAATCCCATGCTCGGCCACCGTGGGTGCCGCCTGGGAATTACGTATCCGGAGATTACGGAAATGCAGGGACGTGCTATTTTCGAGGCGGCGGTGAAGGCCAAGCGGCGCGGTATCGACGTCAGGCCAGAAATTATGATACCTCTGGTGTCATGCGTCGCCGAGTTTGACAATCAGAGGGCAATCCTGGAGAATGCAGCGCAACACGTGCTGGGGGTTATGGGGGAAACCGTGCCGTATCTTATCGGGACTATGATAGAACTGCCCAGGGCGGCGCTCACAGCCGGTGAGATTGCCCGCCATGCCCAATTCTTCAGCTTCGGTACCAACGACCTGACGCAGACCACCTTTGGCCTGAGCCGCGACGATGCGGGGCGCTTCCTTCCGTCTTACGTAGAAAGTGGCATTTTTCCTGATGATCCATTTCAGACGCTGGACACCACTGGAGTCGGCCGCCTGATCCGCATGGCGGTTGAGGATGGCCGAATCGCCCGACCGGGCATTAAATTGGGGATCTGCGGCGAGCACGGAGGCGATCCGCGCTCGGTGGCTTTCTGTCACGCCATCGGCCTCGACTACGTCTCATGCTCACCCTATCGCGTCCCTATTGCCCGGCTCGCCGCCGCACATGCCGCTCTTGAGGCCTCCGCTGAGCAGTAGCGCTTACGCGGCTACGGTGGTACCCCCACCCGCCCACAGCGTCACGCCTCCTCGGCAGCTCAGGATCGCCTTGGTGACGGAGTACTACTACCCGCACCTGGGTGGCATCTGCGAGCACGTGCACTTTTTCGCCCACGAGGCGAGAAAGCTTGGCCATCACGTAGACATTATCACTTCCAACCTGCCCGGCGCGAAGCCAGAGAACGGCGTCATCCGCATTGGCCGAAGCCAGCCGATCTATGCCAATGGGTCGCAGGCACGCATCACGGTGGGCCTGTCGCTGCGCAAGGACATGCGGCGCGTACTCAAAGAGGGACGTTACGACATCGTACACGTTCACTCCCCGCTCAGCCCGGTCCTCCCCATCCTCGCGATCGAGGAGGCCGACTGCCCCACCATCGGCACCTTCCACACCTACTTCGACAAGTCGCTGGGCTACCAGCTTGGACGCAAGTACTTCCAGCGGCGTCTGGACATGCTCGAGGTCGCGATCGCCGTATCGCACTCGACGACGATAGCACTGGAACGCTATTTCGAAGCTGACTGGACGATCATCCCCAATGGCATCGACGTAAATCTTTTCAATCCGCACGCACCCATGCCTCGCGGCATGCGGCGCGATGTGCCGGCAGTGCTCTTTCTCGGACGCTTCGATCCTCGCAATGGATTGACCACACTGATCGACTCGTTCAAGCGCGTGCGCGGAAAGGGTCGTGAGTCACAACTCGTCGTCGTTGGCGACGGACCATTGCGCAAACATTATTTCCGCGCAGCCGGCAATGATCCCGACATCACCTTTGTCGGCTCCGTACTCAAGGAGAGACCGAGCTACTACGCGCATGCGGCCATGTACGCGTGCCCCACGACCAAGGCGTCGTTTGGAATCACCCTGCTCGAATCCATGGCGTGCGAGACCCCGGTCGTGTGCTCGGACATCCTCGGCTTTCGGGACGTCGTCAAGGACGGCCGCGAAGCGTTGATGGTTCCATGTGGCGACCGCGACGCACTGGCTGACGCCATGGTCACGCTGCTCGACGACGAGACCTTGCGTACGAGACTCGGCAAGACGGGCCGGCGCGAGGCAGAGCAATACGCGTGGCCGCGCGTGACGCAACGCGTCCTCGCGCAGTACAATAGCGTTCTCGCGCGGCGTTCAGCGGCTGCATGATCCTACCCGTAGCCGCCGCGGCTGCCGCGGCGGGGACAGCCGCGTATGGGGCGTTTTACAGAAACAGTCCTCTGTTCGGCAGCGTCCTGCATGAGATCCCGTCGTCCGGAAGTGCGGTTTCACTCACGTTCGATGACGGACCCAACCCCTATGCGACACCACTCATTCTCGACGCACTCGCGCACGCCGGTGTCCGCGCGACCTTTTTCTTCCTCGGCAGACATGTCGAACGTTGGCCCGGCATCGCACTCCGCGCAGCAGTTGAAGGCCACCAGATCGGGAATCACGGCTACTACCACCGGAAGCTCCACTTCAGAAGCCCGACGTACGTACGAGACGATCTGTCACGCGGCAAGCGAGCCATCGAAAGCGCCTGCGGTGTGACGCCAGGCTTCTTCCGGGCACCGCACGGCTTCCGAAGTCCCTGGGTAACGGCTGCCGCGCGATCGCTCGGCGAGCGCACAGTAGGCTGGTCGCTGGGCGTGTGGGATACAGACCTGCCCGGTGCCGAAGCGATCACGTCCAGGACCGTGGAAGGGGCGCGCCCGGGCTACATCCTGCTGCTGCATGACGGGGATGGCTACGACCCCCTGGGCGATCGTGTCCAGACCGCCGAGGCCGTTCCGGGCATCATTCAGCAACTCCACTCACGCGGCTTTACATTCGCGACGCTACCTAAATGAACAAAACCCGGATCGGCAGGTTGGTGCGGCTCGCGTTGTCCGCGGCGATCATCGTGCTGCTGATCATCTTCGCTCGCAAGGTCGACTGGGGGGAGGCGTGGCACGCGATGATAACTGCGTCGCGTCCATTACTTCTTGCGGCCCTCGTCGCGAACCTGATAACTCTCGTGGCGCGCGGTATTCGATGGTGGATTCTGCTCAGAGCTGTTGGGTCGCCGTCGCTTGCGCTGGCGATGCGAGCGACCTTTGCCGGCGCCGGCTTGAATAATGTCCTCGTCGCAAACGGAGGCGACGCCGCACGGATCGTGTTCGTCACGCGAACGAGCGGCGTGTCAGCGTCCAAAGTGCTCGCGACGGCGGCGCTCGACAGGCTTTTTGATCCCATCGGATTCGTCATCTTCCTTGCTGCGGGCCTCGCGATATTCGATTTGCCACCATTGTTCTCGCCACTTCGCTGGCCCGCGCTGATCGCCATCGTCGTCATCGCAATCGGGCTGGTCTGGGTAGCGCGAACGGCACCGGAGGCGGTAGTGGAGCCGGATCACCCGCCAGAGCGGCGCGCAGTGCCTAGCGGATGGCGCGCACGCGCACGCGTATGGCTTGGTGAGTTCGGTGGCAGCATGCGAGAGCTTGCAACGGGATCGCGCATGGTTCCGATTTTGCTGCTCACCATCATCGCCTGGCTCGGTCAGCTCGCAACGTTCGCGTACGCTGCGCACGCAGCCCGAATTCACCTGCCGATTGCGGGCAGCCTCGCCACTCTCCTCGCCGTTAACGTTTCACTCGTCGTGCGAGCTACACCAGGAAACGTCGGCTTTTTCCAGTTCGCTTACGCGCTCGCAGCAGCGCCGTTCGGTGTCGTCGAAGCAAACGCCGTTGGCGTCGCCGTGTTAATCCAGGCGCTCCAGATCATTCCGACGACAATCATTGGCATTGCGCTCGCCCCGGAGTTCATCTTCCGCCGGAAATCGAAAACGCCGGCGACAGTTTGACTGTCGCCGGCGTTTCGCGGTAGTGGAGGCGCGGGGATTCGAACCCCGGTCCGAAGCAAGATTCACCACAGCATCTACGTGCGTAGCCTTCGCTTTTTTGTCTCTCCGATCGCGACCCGGAAGGCGGGGCTACGAACGGACAAGGTTTCTAGAACTTCGCAACTAAGGGGAAACCGCCCCTAACCGCTATCCCGAATTTGCAATACCTGGTCGGCGCGTCAGGAGCGCTCCGATTCAGGCAGGTGCATATCACTGCTTTACAGCAGGTTACGCAGCCAGGGCCAAGTTGTCGTTGGCAGTTGTGAAAATTCCCAGATTTTTTTACGAGGTTCCAGGAACCTCGGCACGCGGCCACAGCTTCACCAACCCCGTCGAAGCCGG
>JBDTIP010000026.1:0-5397 GCA_039936295.1 Gemmatimonadaceae bacterium | reverse complement strand
ATGCGGATCGCTTCGCCGTAGAACGGGCGCGCGACGCGATTGACTATGAAGCCGGGTGTGTCGCTTGCGAGTACTGTCGTTTTGCCCCAGGCGTCGATTAGTGTGCGAACTTCGCGCGTCACCGATTCTGACGTTGCGAGGCCGGGAACGATCTCGACGAGCGGAAGGACCGGCGCAGGGTTGAAGAAGTGCACGCCGATCACACGTTGCGCGTTAGTGCAGCCGCGTGCGATGGCCGTTACTGCGAGTGACGACGTGTTAGTCGCGAGAACGCATTCAGAATGGACCGAGCGCTCGACTTGAACGAATAGCTCTCGCTTGATCTCGAGATCTTCCACAATTGCTTCGATGACGATTCCGCATTCCGCCAGCACCGAGTAATCGCCTTCTGCAGCAGCGGTATTGGCGACGCTCAGCCTGCCCGCGATGGCGCGCGCTTCGTCGGCGGAGAGCTTGTTCTTCGAAACCAGCTTGTCGAGTACCGTGCCGATGGATTCGAGCGCGCGATTGGCGGCGTCTGCACGCACGTCGAACAGAATTACTCGATGTCCGGCGGTCGCGGCGATCTGTGCGATTCCGGTGCCCATCGCACCGGCTCCGATGATTCCGACTACTGAGTTCCTGCCGAGCCGCGGCACTTATTCTCCTGTGAACACTGGCTTGCGCTTTTCCTTGAATGCGGCGACGCCTTCGGCGAAGTCGTGCGTGCGGCCAGCGAGTCGTTGCAGCTCTTCTTCCATGTCGAGCTGTGCGTCGAGAGAAACGCCAATCGAAGCATTGAGGCCGCGTTTGGTGAGTCCGAGTCCGCGTGTTGGCATCGCGGCGAGCGTTGTCGCGATACCTGTCGCGGTTGCCATGAGCGCATCGGGTTCGGTGACCTGATAGATCATTCCGAACTCGAGTGCGCGTGCGGCGGTGATCTTCTCGCCGAGCATCATCATGGCTGTGGCGCGCGGAAGTCCGACGAGACGCGGGAGAAAGTACGTGCCGCCACTGTCGGGAATGAGGCCGATCTTGGCGAACGACTGGATGAAGGACGCCGTGCTGGAGGCGACGACGATGTCGCAGGCCAGGGCGAGATTGGCGCCAGCACCCGCGGCGACGCCGTTCACTGCACAGACGGCCGGCTTTTCCATCTCCCGTATGGCCCGGATCACCGGATTGTAGCTCTGTCGCACCGCGTCGCCGAGGTCCGGCTGGCCCGAGTCGTTAACCGGCATTGGCTCGGCGAGGTCCTGGCCGGCGCAGAAGGCGCGTCCGGCGCCGGTGAGCAGGACCGCGCGAACGGCGGGGTCGCTGGCGGCGGCGAGGAGCGCGTCACGGAGCTGGACCGCCATCGCCCGGTTAAAGCTGTTGAGAACGTCCGGCCGATTGAGCGTGATGCGAGCGACGCTCTGGTCGGTTTGAGACAGGATGAGTTGGTCGCTCATGAGAGCGGAATTTAACTTCCGCGCCCAGAGGGCGGCCGTGGCGGCAAAATTTTGATTGAAGGGGTCATTACTTAAATTACGAGTGTGATCCCAAACGCCTACATAGTCGACGGGGTTCGCACTCCGATCGGCAGCTTTGGCGGGTCGCTGTCGCACGTTCGTGCCGACGACCTTGCCGCGCACGTCATCGCCAGGCTCGTGGAGCGAAATCCCAAGATCGATCCGGCTCGTATCGCCGACGTCATTATGGGATGCGCCAACCAGGCTGGTGAGGACAACCGCAACGTCGCACGCATGGCGCTCCTACTGGCTGGCCTGCCGGACACCGTTCCCGGCGAAACCGTCAACCGATTGTGCGCCTCTGGCATGGGTGCGGTCGCGCATGCGGCCCGCGCGGCGCGGCTGGGTGACGGCGATCTGTTCATTGCCGGCGGTGTGGAAAGCATGACGCGCGCACCGTACGTTGTGTCCAAGTCGGACCAGCCGTTCGCGCGCAACGCCGAGATGTTCGATACCAGCATCGGCTGGCGCTTCGTGAATCCGAAGTTGAAGGAATGTTACGGCGTGGATTCAATGGGCCAGACCGCGGAAAACGTCGCCGAGCAGTTTGGCGTCTCGCGCGAGGACCAGGACGCATTTGCTCTGGCATCGCAGCGCAAGGCGACTGCGGCGGATGACGCGGGACGTTTCGCCGCGGAGATAGCAGAAGTGCCGCTGCCGCCAGCGCGTCGTGGGAAGCCTGCGCCGCCGCCATTCGCAAAGGACGAATTCATTCGCCGCGACACATCCATTGAGGTGCTCGGCAAGCTCAAGCCGGCGTTTCGTACAGATGGGAAGGGCTCGGTCACAGCCGGTAATTCTTCCGGGATCAACGACGGCGCGTGCGCGATGTATGTCGCGTCCGATTCCGCAGTGAAGGATCTTGGCCTCGAACCTCTGGCAAGGTTCGTCGGGAGTGTGGTCGCAGGTGTGGAGCCACGCATCATGGGGATGGGACCAGTGCCAGCGGTGCGCAAGGTTTTGGAGCGTACAGGACTCAAGCTGGATCAGATGGACGTGATCGAGCTGAACGAGGCGTTCGCCGCGCAATCGATTGCATGCCTGCGCGAGCTTGGCATTGCGACCGACGATCCGCGGGTGAATCCCAACGGCGGTGCGATCGCGCTCGGCCATCCGCTCGGAATGTCGGGCGCGCGACTGCTGCTCACCGCGGCGCGCGAACTGGAACGCACAGGCAAGCGTTACGCACTGTGCACCATGTGCATCGGCGTGGGCCAGGGGATGGCGTCGATCATCGAGCGCACGTGAGCGGATCGCGCGAGGGAGCTCCGACGGGCAACATCTTCGAGTTCGACGGCTTTCGTCCTGTGATTCACGAGAGTGCGTTCATCCATCCGAACGCAACGGTCACAGGGAACGTGATCATCGGGCGCGACGTGTACGTAGGGCCCGGAGCTGCGATTCGCGGAGATTGGGGTGGAGTCGTGATCGAGGACGGGTGCAATGTGCAGGAAAACTGCACCGTGCACATGTTCCCTGGGGTTACTGTCGTGCTGGAAAAGGGAGCGCACATTGGTCATGGCGCGATCGTGCACGGCGCGCGCATCTGCCGCAACGCTCTCATCGGAATGAACGCCGTCGTAATGGACAACGCTGTTGTGGGTGCCGAGTGCATTGTTGGCGCGTTGTGCTTCGTACCCGCCGAGATGAAGATTCCCGACCGGAAGGTGGTGGTTGGGAATCCCGCGAAGATAGTGAAGGATGTGAGCGACGAGATGATCGCGTGGAAGACTGAAGGAACTGCGCTGTATCAGTCACTGCCTGCGCAACTGTACAGATCACTGCGCGCCTGCGAGCCGTTGCGTGAAGTTCCGCCGGAGCGGGCGTCGCAGCAGACGTCATACAAGTCGTGGCGTGAAACCAGATCGGACCCACGGGGAGAGTAGTACCATGAGTGTTGGCGCGAGCGATTCCACCAGGCTGCGCAGCTACGCGCTGGGTGAGTGGATCGAGGGAACCGGCAAACCTGTCGAGCTGTTTCACGCCGTGACCGGCGAGAAGGTAGCGGAAGCGAACAGCGACGGTCTCGACTTCAAGGCGATGCTGGAGTACGGCCGCACGACTGGCGGCCGCAAGCTCAGGAAGATGACATTCCATGAGCGCGCCGCGATGCTCAAGCAGATGGCGAAATACCTGATGGACCGGAAGGAAGAGTTCTATCAGGCGTCGGCTGCGACTGGTGCAACCAAAGCTGACTGCTGGGTGGACGTCGACGGCGGAATCGGCACTTTCTTCGCATACTCGAGCAAGGGGCGTCGCGAATTTCCGAACGAGACGTTCCATGTCGAAGGCGCGGTGGAGGGGTTGTCGAAGGACGGCACGTTCGTCGCCAGACACATCTGCGTTCCGCTCGAAGGCACGGCGGTTCACATCAACGCGTTCAACTTCCCGTGCTGGGGAATGCTCGAGAAGCTGGCGCCGACCTTTCTCGCTGGGATGCCGGCGATCGTGAAGCCAGCAACCGTGACATCGTTTGTCACCGAGAAGATGGTGCGTGTGATGATCGAGTCAGGCATCCTTCCGGAAGGTGCGCTGCAGCTGATCGTTGGCGGCGTGGGCGATTTGTTCGAGCATCTGGACTGTCAGGACGTGGTGACGTTCACGGGTTCCGCGAAGACGGGGCGGATGCTCAAGACGCATCATGCAATCACCGAGAATTCCGTCCGCTTCAACATGGAAGCAGACTCGCTCAACTTCTCGATGCTCGCGCCCGATGCGACACCCGGCACGGACGAGTTCGATCTGTTCGTGAAGGAAGTCGTGCGCGAGATGACTTCCAAGGCAGGGCAGAAGTGTACTGCGATCCGTCGCACGATTGTGCCTGATGCGGTGGTGGGCGATCTGGTTGAGGCAGTCAAGAAACGTCTTGCTGGTGTGAAGGTCGGTGATCCGCGCGCCGAAGGTGTGAAGATGGGACCACTCGCCGGTCGAGTACAGGTTGGCGAAGTCGGACGCAGCCTGGAGACGTTGATGGGTGCAGCTGAGCGCGTGTATGGCGATCCAAATGGGTTCGACGTGGTTGGTGCGGACAGGGATACTGGGGCGTTCTTTCCGACGACACTTCTGTACTGCAACGATCCGCTCGCCCGTCCCGAGCCGCATAGTGTAGAAGCATTTGGGCCGGTGAATACTGTGATGCCGTACCGATCGATCGATGAAGCGATCGAGCTCGTGAAGATGGGCCGTGGCAGTCTGGTCGGCTCGCTATTTACAGCCAACGATGCAACAGCGCGCGACGTCGTGCTCGGCGTCGCGGCGTATCACGGTCGCCTGATGGTTCTCAACCGACACAGTGCGAAGGCGTCGACTGGTCACGGTTCTCCGCTGCCGCAGCTGGTGCACGGCGGGCCCGGTCGCGCGGGCGGCGGTGAGGAGATGGGCGGAATTCGCGGTGCGCTGCACTACATGCAACGCACGGCCGTACAGGGATCGCCGGAGACGCTGACGCGAATCGCGAATGAGTGGGTGCGAGGTGCGGCGGAGCCGTCGGACAGAATCCATCCATTTCGGAAGTACTTTGACGAGCTCGAGATCGGTGAGACTCTTCTGACTCATCGTCGCACGGTGACCGAAGCTGATATCGTCAACTTCGCTGGCGTAAGCGGGGACAACTTTTACGCGCACACCGACGACATCGCCGCCAAGGATTCACTGTTTGGTGCGCGTGTGGCACACGGCTACTTCGTTCTTTCAGCCGCCGCAGGATTGTTCGTCGACCCGGCGCCAGGCCCAGTGCTGGCGAACTATGGACTCGAGAGTCTGCGTTTCGTCAAGCCAGTTTACATTGGCGACACGATACGCGCGCGGCTCACGTGCAAGCAGAAGACTGCCAAGGAACTGCGTGATGGTGAAGTGCCGCAGGGCGTCGTCGCCTGGGATGTGGAAGTGTTCAATCAGGCGGACGAAC
>JBDTIP010000025.1:0-3412 GCA_039936295.1 Gemmatimonadaceae bacterium | reverse complement strand
CGCCGCAGGTCGCGACGGTGGATGGCTCCGGTAACGTTACGGGAGTCACCGCAGGAACCGCATCCATCACCGCAACGTGCGAAGGCAAGACGGCATCCGCCGCGATAACGGTCGCGCTCATACCAGTCGCCGCGGTCGCCGTCACACCGGGTTCGGCAACGCTCACCACTGGCCAGACAGCATCGCTCGCTGCCACCGTCACCGATGCGAATGGCAACGTGCTGAGCGGACGCACAGTAACTTGGTCATCCGCCAGCAACGCCGTCGCAACGGTGAGCGCGCAGGGTCTGGTGGCTGCGATCGGCGCCGGTACAACAACGATCACCGCCACCAGCGAGGGCAAGACAGGAACCGCGACGATCGTGGTAACACCGCAAGTTGTTCCGATCACGCTGGCCTCGGTGAAGGTTACGCCGGCCACCGTCACGCTGCACAACAATCACCCCAGGGCGCTTTCCGCGTCGCTTTCCGCTCAGGCATTCGATTCCAACGGCAACCAGGTTACCGGTCGCACGTTCACATGGAAGTCGAGTAACCCGCTCCTGGCCGCGGTGACTTCGACGGGCGCAGCGACGGCCACCGTCACCAGTTTCGGCATCGCTACCGGAACCGTGACTGTAACCGCTACCACGAGCGACGTGTCCGGGACATCAACGGTTACGGTGAGTCACTAACCCGACAAACGACGAGTCGCCAAACCGCCGGGGCAACCCGAGCCGCTCGTGTAGTCCACGACGGGAAAATTGCGGCCATCACCGTTGCCGAGTTGCAAATGCAAGGCTCGGGTTAGTACGCATCAAGCATGCCCGTTCGCTCCTTCGTCCAGCGCCATCTTGAGAACCTGTGCAATGTGCAGCGCATCTCGATTGGTGGTCTGCGATATCTGCTCTCGGCAACTGAACCCGTTGGTGACGATCAGCGTATCAGCCACAGCTTCGCGAACCTTGGGCAGTAGCACGCGCTCGCCGCACTTGATCGAAACGTCGTAGTGATCCCCTTTCTCAAAGCCGAATGCGCCAGCCATGCCGCAGCAACCGGAGTCCACGATTTCGTAATCGACACCGAGTTTCTTCAGGATCGTGATCTCGTCGTCAAAGCGTAGAACCGATTTCTGGTGACAGTGACCGCTGACGAGCACCTTCTTGTGAAGTGCCGGCACATGAAAGTCCGGCACCTTTTCAGCGAGGAACTCGGTCAACAGAAACGTCTGGGCACTCAAACGCTTTGCATCCTCATCATCCGCGATCAGGTTGACAAGCTCGTCTCGGAACACCGACACGCAACTGGGTTCCAGCCCCACGACATACATACCAGCTTGAATCTGCGGTCGGAGTGTTTCGAGGATCTCGCGAAGCAGACGCTCAGCGAGGCCCAGCATGCCGTAGTCGTATAGCGGCCGACCGCAACACAGCGATCTCTGAGGCACCATCACCTGGAAACCAGCCGCTTCAAGTACTTCAACCGCGGCCATCGCCGTGGTGGGGTGAAAGTGATTGTTCCACGTGTCTGCCCATAGCAGCACCTGCGCCTTGCCGGCGTTGCGAACAGGCCGATCGGCAAACCATGCCTTGAAGGTCTGCGTGGCGAAACGCGGTATGCTGCGTTCTGGGGCCATGGTGGCGCACATCTTCGCGATGCTGCGCAACCCCGGTGTCTGGGTGAGGAAGTTCACCACACGCGGCATGTGCGACGCGGCGCGAGCCCACCAGTACATCAAGCCGAACGCGTAGTGCGCTATCGGCCGCAAGCGACCTTCGAAATAGTGCGACAGAAACTCCGACTTGTACGTCGCCATGTCCACGTTCACAGGACATTCGCCGCGGCAACCCTTGCACGACAGACACAGATCGAGCGCCTCGTGAACGGCCTCATTCCGCCACCCGTTCTTGAGCGGATTGCCTTCCAGCATCTCGAACAGTAGACGCGACCTTCCGCGAGTGGAGTGCTTCTCCTCACGAGTGGCCATGTAGCTCGGGCACATCGTTCCGCTATCGTGCTTGCGACACTTCCCCGTTCCAACACAGCGATTGGCCGCGTACGAAAAATTGCCTTCGTCGTCCGGGAATGAAAAGTGAGTCTTCGGCTCCCACGGATGGTAGTGCGTGCCCCAGCGGAGATTCTCGTCAACTGGATAGGCGTCGATGACCTTCCCGGGGTTCATCAGTCCATCAGGATCCCAGATCGACTTGAATTCCCGGAACGCCTCCATGATCTTTTCGCCAAACATGATCGGCAGCAGCGTTCCGCGCGCCTGTCCGTCACCGTGCTCGCCTGAGAGCGAGCCACCATACGACGTGCACATGTGCGCGGCCTCAGTCAGGAACGCCTTCCAGTGTGCTATTCCTTCCTCAGTGTACAGATCGAAGTCGATGCTGCAGTGAATACATCCCTGCCCAAAATGCCCGTACAGTGACCCGGTGTAACCGTACTTGTCGAATAGCTTCTGCAGGTCCCGGAGATAGTTGCCCACGTCCTTCGGCGCCACCGCTGAATCTTCCCATCCAGGATAGAAGTCGGGCTCGTGCGGAATCTTGGATGTCGAGCCAAGCCCGGACTCGCGAATCTCCCAGATCTCTCGCTCCTCGTCTTCGTTGTCAAACAGTTTCGCAGTCGGCGGGTTGGGAGCTGCCTGGAATGCAGCCAGCAATCCCTTGGCCTGCTCGTCTGCTTCATCCTTGGTCTCGGCACCGAATTCCACGACCAGCCATGCATTGCCCGCAGGAAGCATCGCGCGCCCGGCCGTCGACATGTGCTTGCGCTGCATGTACGTGAACATGCTGGCGTCGATGCCTTCCAGCGCGATCGGGTGATGTTCGTTGCAGAAGATAACTCGGTCGCCAGCGTCGAAGATGTTGTCGAATCCGAATACGACGAGCGTGCGAGACGGTGGGCTGTGTACAAGACGCAGCCTCGCCTGCAGCACGGTGACACACGTGTTCTCCGTCCCAACCAGCGCGCGCGCGACGTTGAAGCCATGTTCAGGAAGGAGCTCATGCAGCGGATATCCCGATACCAGTCGTGGGATATGCGGAAACTTCTTTCTTATCTCGTCGCCATAATCGTCACGAATGCGCTTGAGCCGCGCATATATGTCGCCGCGCCGGCCCCCCTGAGCGATCATTTCATCCAGCGCTTTCTCATCCGTCGCGCCGACCCACATCCGCAAGCCGTCGTGGGTGAGAATCTCCAGCTCGATAGTATTTTCCTCGACCTTCCCGGCCATCTGGGCGTGCATGCCGCACGAGTTGTTGCCGATCATGCCACCAAGCGTATTTCTGTCGTGCGTCGCCGGATCCGGCCCGAACGTCAGATGCTGCTGCTCGGCCTGATCTCGCAGATCATCGAGCACCGTGCCGGGCTCTACTAGCGCCCATTTCTCGGCCCAGTTTATCTCGATCACGTGGTTCATGTA
>JBDTIP010000024.1:0-16234 GCA_039936295.1 Gemmatimonadaceae bacterium | reverse complement strand
TGCGATGGTCCCTCCTCGCGGGCCGGCTGGTTAGTCTTTAGTAATGGACAGGCGAGTCATCATTGGGCTGGCGGCGATCGTATTCATCGCCATGATCGTTTACGGCGCGCTAGGCATGCGCAGCGGTATCCGTACCGATTCCGGCATCAACGATCCGCCCTCGCCGGCGATTACAGTGCGCGATCTGGACGTGGGCCAGGGTGATGCAACCTACATCCACAATGGCGCGAGCCGCGTGCTCATCGACGGCGGTCCGAGCGCTGAGAGAATGGGGTTTTTGCTCGACTCGCTCGGTTTGAATGACACCACGATCGACGTCGTCATTCTCACGCACCAGCACTCCGATCACTACACCGGGCTGCTTCCGCTGTTCGATTCACGCCGGCACATCAAGATCAAGTTTTTCTTTGAAGACAAGGATCCAGCAGCCGCCAGGACGCTGGCAAAGTTGCGTGACTCCATAGTCGCGCGTGTGCAGCGCGATAGCCTCGATTACCGGAGCACCGATGATCCATGCGGTGACGGCGAGCCGACGTGCACGATCACGCTGCGCGGTGGCGCCGTTCTCCACATCCTCCGGCCGCTCGAAGCGCCGGTCAAGCCGAACAACCGATCTGTCGCTGTCAAGCTGATCGGTCCCGATTCTGCGTCATTCAGCATGTGGTTAGCTGGCGACGCAGAGAAGGCAGCGATTGCACACTTTGAAACTGCGGGGTACGCACAGAATCCCGGTATGCACGTCGACGTGTTGAAGGCCGATCATCACGGGAGCTGTAATGGTGTGACGCCACGCTATCTCGAGCTGATCCAACCATCCTGGGTGGTGGTGTCGGTCGGCGCAGTAAACGATTACGGTCACATGCACGAGCAGGCAAAGGCGGAGTATCGCGCGGCTGGAATTTCCTGGTATCGCACCGATCAGAATGGTACGGTCACCATACGATCAGCCGGTGTTCCGGGAAGTGGCTACACCATCGAGCCGTCACGACCAGGAAAGGATCTAAACGGGCCGAGCGATCGTCGCGCGAGCGCGCGTGGTTGCGCCGACGACTAACCCGTACACCAACGTCCTCGTAGGGGGCGGCTCCGCCGCCCCTGGCCCCTTAATGGGATATCGAACGACGATCACGTGATATCGATCCACGACCACGTGATATCCAACGACGACCACGTGATATCCAACCACGATCGCGTTGTCTCGATCGCAAATAATCCACGTTCGATCGCGCCTAAATGGGCCAGGGGCGGCATAGCCGCCCCCTACGGGAAATACGTTCGCGTCCTACAACGCGATATTTCCCTTTCCGCCCTTTCCGCCTTTCGCTATCTGCGCGGCCGATTGCGCCAGCCGTCGTGCAAGCTCGGCGGGATCCTGCATTATCGTGACGCGAAGAACGTCGCCCTCGCTCACTCCTCTTGGAAGGATGCCCGTCGGTACGGTGATGGTCGTTTCCCCTGCCACCTCCATAGTGGCTACACCGTTTTCAATCTGGTCGACGACCCAGGTGCTCGTGATACCAGCCTGACCTGACGACGAATCTGCCATTGAGACTCCGCGCTGACGTGGCATACCGAATGCTTTGGTAAAGATACAAAATTATGCCAACTCCCCCGGATCAACACGCGCCCGCCGGCCCCGGTCCAACCGAATCTCTCTGGATGGATACCGCGGAGACGATTCAATACCCCCCGCTCGACATCGATGCGCGGGCGCATGTCTGCGTGATAGGCGCCGGAATCGCCGGCATGACCACCGCCTACCTGCTCGCACGCGCTGGCAAGGCGGTGATCGTGATCGACAATGGCTCGATCGGCGGTGGCGAAACCAGCCGCACCAGCGCCAACATCTGCAACGCACTCGACGACTATTACAGCCGGCTCGAAAAGTTGTTTGGTGAGGACGGCGCGCGACTCGCCGCTGAGTCTCACACCGCCGCGATTCAGAAGATCGAAGACATAGTCGAACTCGAAGCCATCGACTGCTCCTTTCAAAGGCTCGACGGCTACCTGTTTCTCGACGAGAATCACCGGCGTAAAATGCTGGACGATGAACTGGATGCGTCCCACCGCGCTGGGCTCACCAACACTGCTATCTTCGAGCGCGCGCCGCTCGATGCCTTCGACACCGGAGCCGCGCTGCGTTTCCCGCGACAGGCACAGTTTCACATCCTCAGATACCTGAATGGCCTCGCACTCGCTATCACGCGTGATGGCGGGCGCATCTACTGCAACACTCGCGCGAAGGACATCGAGGACGGGGTACCCGCGAAAGTGACGACGGCTGATGGACACACCATCATCGCGGACGACATCGTCGTCGCCACCAACTCACCAGTGAATGACTGGATGGTGATGCACACCAAACAGGCGGCGTATCGCACATACGTTGTGGGGCTGCGGGTCAAAAAAGGCGCGATTCCGCGCATGATGCTCTGGGACACCGGCAATCCCTATCACTACGTGAGCGTGCATTCATCCGGAGCGCCAAACTCTGATTACGAGGTACTTCTGGTCGGCGGCGAGGATCACCGAACTGGACAGGCAAATGACTCAGACGATCGCTTCTCGAAAATCGAGAGCTGGGCGCGCAAGCGCTTTCCAATGGCACAAGACGTCATGTACCGGTGGTCGGGCCAGCTGCTGCAGCCCGTCGACGGACTGGCATTCCTGGGCAAGAATCCGGGCGCGGACGAACACATCTACATAATCACGGGCGATTCAGGCAACGGTATAACTCACGGTACGATCGGCGCGATGCTTATTACCGACCTGATTTGCGGCCGCGAGAATCCGTGGAGTGGGATATACCATCCCAGCCGCATCAGCTTTCGTTCGGCGCCGAGCTACGCGAAGGACAATCTGAATGTGGCCGAACAGTACTCCAGCTGGATAACATCGGGAGATGTCGGAAGCGCGGACGAAATTCCAAAAAATTCCGGTGCTGTTATCCGGCGTGGAATGCACAAGATCGCCGCGTATCGCGATGCGGACGGAAATGTTGCCGAGCGCTCGGCAGTATGCACGCACCTGTACTGCATCGTGGACTGGAACGACACGGAGAAAACGTGGGACTGCCCCTGCCACGGTTCGCGCTACGATCCGTACGGCAGAGTTGTGAACGGTCCGGCGATCGCGGATCTGGATGCGGCGCCGGAATGAGACCATCACCCCATGTCCACGACCACGTTGTGACGCACTCCGTCATCCTTCAGTTGAATCACGCCGTCTGACACAACCGCGTCATCCACCGTCACCTGCTTCACGCCACGCTCCACGTGTGACGAGTTTCTAACTTCGATCGCATAAATCGTGGTGCCGTAAGTGTATTCGATCGTGAACCCCTCCCACACCGGCGGTATGCATGGATTCATCGTCAGCGTTGCCGCACGCTTGGTGAAGCCGAGTATCCCCTCCAGGCCCGTGCGGTAGTACCAGCTTGCGCTGCCAGTGTACCATGTCCAGCCACCGCGACCGAGATGCTGATCCGCGGTGTAGATGTCAGCGACTACGACGTATGGCTCGACCTTATATCGGTCAACCGCGTCTTCGGAATCTGTGTGCGCTACCGGATTCAACATCTGGTACAGCTCGAACGCGCGCGCGCCATTGCCAGCCATTACCTGAGCCCAGATAACCCACGTCGCCGCGTGCGTGTACTGCGCACCGTTTTCGCGCACTCCAGGCAGGTAACCCTTGATGTAACCTGGATCGTGCTTTGTCTTGTCGAACGGTGGCGTGAGCAGCATCACGAGCCGCACATCGTTGCGCACCAGATTCTGATCCACCGACTTCATCGCTCGCTGCGCGTGATCGGGGTCGCCGGCGCCACTCAGGACGCTCCAGCTCTGCGCGATGGAATCGATCTTGGCTTCTTCGCTCTTGCTGGACCCGAGTGGGTATCCGTCGTCATAGTAGGCGCGTACATACCATTCGCCATCCCACGACGTCGTTTCGATTGCGCTACGATACCGCTCCGCGGTCTTCAAGAAGTCGTCGTGCGTCGCCGTGTCATTGCGCGCGACGCTTAGCTCCGCGATATGCTTGAGCGTCGCGATGAGGAACCAGGCGAGCCACACACTCTCGCCCTTGCCCTCGATGCCGACGCGGCTGAACCCATCGTTCCAGTCGCCGCTTCCGATCAACGGGAGATCGTGCTGGCCGAATGTGCACGCCTTTTTTAGTGCGCGCAGGCAGTGTTCGTAGATCGTCGCGCTCTCGTCCGATACTTCCGGCTTGTCGTACAGCTCGTGCTCGTCCGGCGCGAGCTGGCGCATGGTGACGAACTTGACCTGCTCGTCCAGGATCGACGTATCACCGGTGACTGCCACATACTGCGCGACGACAAATGGCAGCCACACCAGATCGTCCGAAAAACGAGTGCGCACACCGCGCCCGCTCTTGGGGTGCCACCAGTGTTGTACATCTCCCTCCACGAACTGACGGCTCGCAGATACAATGATGTGTGCACGCGCTACTGGCTGGTCGGCGTACAGGAACGCCATGCTGTCCTGCAGCTGGTCGCGGAATCCGTACGCGCCGCTCGACTGATACAGTGCGGTCCGCCCCCACATGCGACACGACAGCGCCTGGTACAGCAGCCATCCGTTCGCGATCCGGTCGAACGACTGGTCCGGCGTCTTCACCGTGATCGTTGCGAGCCTCGATTTCCACGATTGCGTCGCGCGATTCACCTCACCGGTCGAGCTTTCGGCCGACTTGTACCGCCGAATGATCGTGCGCGCGTCGTCCATCGAGCTGACGGCGCCCAGCAGAACGACAACTTCCGTCGTTTCACCAGGATGGATCGTGACGCTGGTCTGGAGCGCGCCGCACGGATCCACAACCTCACCCACCGACTCGCCGAGTGCCGCTTTGGAAAGCGCAGCTGGTCGGGCGGGAGTGCCGTTGCGGCCAATGAACTCGCGCCGGTCCGCGGTATAGCTCGTCACGTCGCCACTCATCGCCAGGAACGCAACCAGCTCAGCAAATTCCTGATCGAAGAAGTTCTGGCCAAATACCGAAGCGGATTCGGCATCGTACGTCGTATAGACATGCTGCTGAGTGAGATCGCGGGACACCCCTAGCACCCACTCCACGTAGCTCGTTACAGTGACCCGCTTGGGCGATCGGCCAGTGTTCGTGATGCGAAGCGTGCTGATCTTGACCGGATCGTCGGTCGCCATCGCAATCTTCACGGACGTGTGCAGATCAGCGTGCTGGTGTTCGAAGATGGAATAGCCGGCGCCGTGCTTGACTATGTACTCAGTCATCTCACGGATCGGCGCCGGCGTCGCAGTCCACACGTCGCCGGTTTCGTCGTCACGCAGGTAGATGCAGTCACTGCACGGATCGCGCACCGGATCGTTGTGCCACGGGGTTATGCGATAGAAGAAACTGCTCTGCGCCCACGTGCAGCTGCTACCACTCTCGGTGATGAGGAAACCGCCGGCTGGATTGGCAATGACGTTCGCCCAGGGTGCCGGTGGCAACTCCGTTCCATGAAGCCGAAGCTCGTATTCGCCGTCGTCATTGAAAAAGCCAAACCCATTCGTGACCGGCGAATTCGCAGGTCGCATGGATTCCGGCTTGCCGGGAATGCGGCGCGCGTATCGCGGGGGTACTGGCGCGGCGGGCCGGCCGGCGTATTCCTGCTCGTCGTCCGGAAACTCCAGCAGCGAACCCAACCCGAGTCCGTCGCACGCAACGTGGACGCGCGCCATCGCGCGCAGCAAGGATATGTCATCGGGCTTGAGTATATCCGCGCGCCGGATGAACACGCCACCAGGCCTGTCGATCAGCGCCGCCTCGCTCGATGCCATCACCATCGACGTGAGCGCATCGTTCAATTCCTGCAGATACGACGCGGGCCGCTCGTTCAGGATCACGATGTCGGATACGAGGCCCTTCAACCGCCAGTAATGGTGCGCCTGCAATAGTTGCCGCACACTTGGCAGTCCGCCGGCGTCGTCAATTGTCGCGAGCAGGATTGGATTGTCACCCGAGATCCCCAGTGGCCACAGCGATTGCTGCCCGCGCGTGTTGTCACGCACCTCAGTGCGAGTGGGCCTTAGCTGTGGATGCGGATACACCAGGTAGCCAGCGAATTGCTGATACACCGCGGCATCACTCGGCGATATGCCAAGATCACGCAGCTCCGCCTGCGCCTGCGCCCAACTCAGGTCCAGCGCGCGCCGCGCGCTGAACGGGTCGTCATAAAGGTCCGATAGCTGAATAGCGCGCTCACGCGTTTCAGCGACGAGTGTTGTGAAGCTCACCGGCACCGACTTGCCCGGCGCGACACGAACGCGAACGCGCAGCGAAAAGATGGGATCGAGCGGCGCTCCGGCGGAGTTGGAGAGCGAGCTGGCATCGGCCATGGCGTCCGGATGACGCACCGACTTGCCGCGGCCGATGAACTTCGCGCGATCCGTCTCGTACGACACGTCGCCAACTCTCTCGGGACCGGTGGCGACTACATGTGCACTCCAGTACACCTTCTCATCCGCCGAACGAGGCCTTCGGGTTGCGATGATCGAAGAGTGATCGCCAACCCATTCCGTCTGGACGAACAGGTTACCGAACGCCGGATGCTGTCTGTCCGTGTCGAGCGACTGCAGCACGATCTCGGAGTAGCTCGTGAGCTCGAACTCGCGAGTCACCGCAGACCTGTTCGTCAGCGTCACCCGGCGAACTTCCGCTGCATCGTCCGAGGATATGACAACTTCCATCACCGTTTCGATGTCGCCATCGCGGCGGTGAAACTCCACTCGATCGCTTGCGAACACCACACGATACGAGTCTGCATCCACCGCTACCGGCTGATGTGCGGCGCTCCAGACTCTGCCGTTCGATATGTCCTTGATGTAGATCCACTCACCGTGGTTGTCACGCGTGGTGTCGCGGCGCCAGCGTGTAACGACGATGTCGCCGTAGCGGCTGTAGCCGCCGCCGGAGTTTGTGATCATCGTCGTGTACGGCACGTTGCCCAGCAACGCGATATGCGGTTGCGGCGTGTACGGCGTGTCCACTTCGCGAACCGCTGGCTTGGCCGTTTCCGTAGGAGTCATCGGCACCGGCTCGTCCTCGTTGCCGGTGCGTTGTACCACCAGCCGTCGCGGAATGCGCTCCTGCAGTACCAGCTCATTGGAGCGCACCAGCGGATCCGCGTGGAACCTGCGCTGCCAGACCTGGCGTTGTAGCGCGTTGGTGAGCGCAACAAGGCTCATTCCGATGTGGTGAGCCATGTACGTGCCCACCACCGCACGCGTCGAGCCCGAATCAGGGCGTGTGTAGTCGATGGCATCACGGAACCCGTACGGACCGAGCGCACCCTCGCCCTCCAGAATCGCCAGGTTCCGAATCGCCTGCCGCGGCTCCACCAGCATCGCGAGTACGGACGCGTAAGGCGCGACCACCAGATCCTTGTTCAGCCCGCGTTTCAGTGCGAGGTCCGGCACACCAAAACCGCGATACTGATACACCTGGTTCCTGTCGCGTACATTGTATGCTGACTCGGACACACCCCACGGAGCTTTTCGCTCCGCGCCGTACAGTATGTGCCGGCGTACCGCACCGTGATAGGTCTGATCCAGTAGCGTGAACGGATACGACTGCGTGACCAGTACCGGCATCATGTACTCGAACATGCTCCCGCTCCACGACACCAGCGCACGGATTCCACGATCCGACGTGAGCGAACGTCCGAGATGGAACCAGTGTTCCACCGGTACGTCGCCCTTGGCAATCGCCACGAACGACGCGAGGCGCGCTTCCGACGCGAGCAGATCGTAATAGGAGTTGTCGAACGAGTTCGCGCTCGTGTGATACCCGATCGAAAAGAGCTTGCGCCGCTCGTCGTACAGAAACGTGAAGTCCATCTCCGACGCGTAGGCGAATGCGCGATCGGCAATGGCACGCAATCTCGTGCTCTCGTCGCCCACGTCTTCGCCAGGCGCCACGGTGCCCTGCATCCGCTCTCCCGACCTGGCTGCCACGATTCCGGCTGCGAGCGCGTGGCCCGATATCTCCATCTCGATCGTGCGCGGCTGTATCGAGTGAATGAGCTGAATGCACGCCTGCTTAAGCGCGATGAAATGTCCCGCAAGATTGCCGCTGTCGACGGTGGAGATGTATGCCGGCTCCAGCACCTCGAGATTCGTCAGATCGTACCAGTTATAGAAGTGGCCGCGATACCGCTTCATTTTCTCGAGCGAGGAAAAAACTCGCTCCAGCCGCTCGATCATGTCCTGGCGCGTGATGAAGCCAAGGTCCGCGGCACTCACCGTGGACAGCAGCTGCAGCCCGATATTGGTCGGCGACGTTCGCAACGCTACTTCTGGCTCCGGATCCTCCTGGAAATTGTCGGGCGCCAGCCAGTTGGTCTTCTCATTCACAAAATGGTTGAAGAACTCCCAGTGCAATCGCGCATACCGCTCCGCGCGCGCGCGCTCCGCCTCACCCAACTTGATCTCGCCCGGAATTGCCGACGCCGACAACGCCGACGCAATGCTCGGCGACGCGACCCAGAGCAACGCGAGAGGAATCGTGCCGACGATAGCCAGGACGCTCTGGTCAATTCCGTCGCGAGCTGCATAAATGACTACTATCGCTCCAATCCCTGCCAGAGCTCCGATCATGACCGCCGGCCACATGCGACGGTATATCTCGCGGTCCGCGCGCGAGCGCATCGCACGCTCCACCTGCGACGCTGTCTGCCACTCGAGCATGTGCTGATGCGTGAATCCCAGTCGAATGAGCGTACGCACTATCGCGTCGGCCGATACCCAGGCCTGATGCGGCAGGAACGTCACTGCGAGCCAGAACTGCTCCGCGTTGGCCATGATGTCGCGCGCTACCGCACCGTAGTACGCCTGTAGCGATTGATCGGTGGGCGGCTGCAGAATCTCGAGCAACGCTGAGAACAGCCACGGGAACGCGATCAACAGCAGTACCACGACAGTCCACAGTAGCGGCGAGCCTGGGAGTATGAACCAGCCGACCAGCAGTAGCGACAGCAACGCAATCTCCACAAGCGAGCGACGAAGATTGTCGAATATCTTCCAGCGCGAAAGCGTCGAGAGCCTGTTCGGCTCCGGTCCGTCGGGACCCGGAACAGTCGCGCGCAGCCAGCTTATGATCTGCCAGTCACCGCGGATCCACCGGTGCTTTCTTCGCGTGTATGCGAGGTACCTGGTTGGATAATCGTCGTACAGCTCGATGTCGGTTACGAGTCCGGCGCGTGTGTACGTGCCTTCAATGAGATCATGACTGAGCAGCGTGTTCTCGGGAAAGCGGCCACGCGTGGCCTGCTCAAAGATCTCGACGTCGTAGATCCCCTTTCCAGTGAAGCTTCCCTCGCCATACAGATCCTGATACACGTCCGATACCGCTGTCGTGTACGGATCGACTCCCGGGTGTCCTGAGTGGATTGCTGCAAACTTGGACAGGTATGCGCTCGTGAGCGCGACGCCCACCCGCGGCTGCAGGATTCCGTAACCCTGAGTGACGCGACCGCGCGCCTCGTCGTACTCCGCCTGGTTCAGCGGATGCGCCATGGTGCCCACGAGCTGCGCCGCCGCACCGCGCGGCAAAACGGTATCAGAGTCCAGCGTGATGACGTAACGCGTGCCTGCGAGCCGCGATGCATCGCCCGCTATCACCGGGAACGCCGAAGCAGGCCCGCCACGCAGGAAGCGGTTGAACTCCGCCAGCTTGCCGCGCTTGCGCTCCCAGCCCATCCACACACCTTCAGTTGGATTCCACTTGCGCGCACGATGAAATACCAGGAACGGACCCGGATCAGTGTCAGTCCGGTACTTGTCGTTCAGGCCGCGCACACCGCGCTCGATCGCCTCGATTACGTGACCGTCGCCGATGAGGGTTTCCGACTTCGCATCCGTGAAGTCGCTCAATACGACAAACCGCAGACTGGGGTCCGGATTCGCGAGATACTGCACCTCGAGATGCTCCAGTGCCTCACGCACAGCGGCGATCGTGGCGAACAGCGTCGGAACAACCACGGCGGTCCGCGCCTGCGCGGGAATACCCTCGTCGCGGTAGTCCATCTTGGGCAGCAGGTGCGGTGGAACGATTACCGTCACCAGCTTGTTCACCACCGCGACACCAACCTCACTCGCCGGAACGGCGAGCAACAGGATGACCAGCAGCGCATATCCCGTTGTGGTAATCGGCGCGCTGGCAAGCACCACGGCGAATACGATCAACGTGACTATCGAGATGACTCCGAAGTACACCACGCTCGGATGCCGCTTGGCCCAACGATACACGCGCTCGCCGACGGTCGGCTGATACGAAGTACGCTCCTCCAGCGTCAAACGACCTTCGGCAACGAGCCAGTACCCGACATGACTCATCCGCGGGTCGCCCACGTGCTCGCGCGCAAGCGCCAGAACCTCGTTGGCAATCGAGTCCTCGTCGCGCTTCGTGCGCTTGGCCACCTGCTCCACCACGTGCCGATACTCGTCACGCGACGCGAACGTCATGTCGGCATAGACACGCGTCGGATCATCACGTAACAGCCGCTCGGTAACACTCTGCGACTCCACGAACTCGTTCCAGTCCAGGCGCGCGATCATGCGCAGGCTCTGGATACTGTTCGTGATCGTCACCTGCGTTATCGCGATCCGGCGGTTTGACCGTGTTACCGCGTCTTCAGCACTGAGCCCGTCTTCCGCAATCCACTGCTCCAGCCATACGAGCGGAGTGAAGTTCGTCTGATAGCTTCGGATCTGACCCAGAAAGCGCGCGACAAAGTTCGGCGTGAGCGGCGGATGATTGTCGATGAACGCAGACAGCGTCTGCGACAGTGCATTCGACGACTCGGCGCTTGCCACCCGCATGCGCGTCGCCCACAAGTCGGCTTCCTGAACTTCCGCCAGACGCGCTGCTGTGCGCAGCGCCATGCGACGGATGTTCTCCACCAGCCCGAGCCGCAACATCGTGGGAATCGCCCACAGCTCGCCAAGCCTGAGTTGCGACACTCGCTGAAATTCACGCGTGAACAGCGTGACGTTGTCCAGATCGAGCCGGCCCTCAGTGTGCGCGATCAACTCGATCGCGAGCTCGTATACGCGAGGATATCCGGCAAGCGTGCCCAATGCGAGTTTGGGCAGTTCCTCGTAGTACTTGTTCGGGAGCGCAGTGCGAATCTCACGCATGTGCTCCTGCACGATGTAGTAATTGTCGAGCAGCCACTCGCCAGCGGATGAGATGTCGATTCCGTGAGCCGCTGCGTCGCTCAGCGCGTGCTGGATGTCCGACAGTACGGCACGAGTGTCATCCAGCCGCCGTAGTAGCGGACCTGGTCCACGCCTGCGCGGACCTGGTCCGATCTTCTCCTGACGCGCCACCGCCCGTGCCCGCTCGGCCAGTCGGTCGATGCCGAGCACCTCGCCACGAATCGGAGCTACAAGATGGGCCCCGCGAGAGCTTTCCTCCTCCGATCCACCCCAGGAGAGGAAACGCTTGAGGATGTTCTTTTCTGTCTTCGGGGGAGTTGCAGTAGCCACGTAGCGAAAGTTAAAGACGCCGCCGAGGCAGCGCCCCGAAGTTACGCACCGGACAGCCTGGCGTGAGGCGCCTCTGGCAGCGGACGCCAATAGCTATTGCACGTAATACGCCTTGATTGCGGAAGAGATTACAGCGTCGCGCATTTGCGCCGGGTCCGTGCTGTCGGCAAGATGACCCTCGTCCACGATCTCATCCCAGGCCTGTTTCACCCAGATGACGAACTGCTCCGCTGCGATTCCTTTTTCGCGCGCCTCGGCTGCCGCGATGTCTACCGTAGCTTTGAGCATGGCCTTGGAACCCTTGGCGTCCGAACAATGGTTCCTCAGCGCTGCACGGAACTGCGTCGACGTGTCATCGTTCAGCACGCCGAAGAATATACTACGCATGTTTTTAGGGCGATACACCGACTTCCCGAATTTGCTACTCGGCGGTGTCAGGCCGCGGCCAGCGGCAGCAGTTCCGTCATGTCGGCTACGGCCATTCGACAGGACGTGAGGGCATCGAGCACGCTCGGATCGAAGGCGGTCCCGCGTCCGGCCGCGAGTATCCGCGACGATTCTTCCCATGGCAGGCTTGCGCGGTACGGACGATCGGCGGTCAGCGCCTCATAGACGTCGGCGACGCACAGGATCCGGGCAGTCATATCCAGCCTGTTGCCGCTCAGGTGCCACGGGTAACCGGAACCGTCCAGCCGCTCGTGGTGCAGCGCCGCCGACCAGGCGAAATCCTTGAACGCCGGCACACGCGACAGGATCTCCCAAGTATAGAATGGGTGTCTCTCAACGGACGTCCGTTCCGAATCGCTAAGCCGGCCCGGCTTGTCCAGTATCGAGTTGGAAACGCCGAGCTTGCCGATATCGTGCAGCAGACCCGCGCGGTATACCCGGCGCTGAGTCGCTGAATCCAGCCGCATCTCGCGTGCGATGCCGAGTGCGTAGGAAGCGACGTTCCTGGAGTGCGAGTAGGTGTACGGTGACTTCGCATCTATGATGTCGGCGAATGCGCGGGCGATGACATCGAGATCGTCCTCGTCCACCCAGCGCACGTGCGACATGGGCTCGGCGGCCACCACTTGGTCGGTCGGATCGCTGTTATCGAGCCGCTCCCACCAGCCTGTCTCATTTCGCCACGCAACGACGCGGTCAACCAGGACCGGATCGAACCAGGATCCACTTCTCCGCTTGGCGATGGAGATCGCGCCGCGCGAACCGTCGTGCTGATGGAACGCGTCCACGACCTGTGCGAGGTTCGCGATCCGTGACATGAGCGGGATTGCCGGGCCGGCGAGCCCGTCGGGATGGCCGCGGCCGTTCCAGTGCTCGTCGAGGTGCCGGATCGCCTCGGCAGTCGCCTGCGGAAAGCCCAGCCGCGTGGCGATGTCAGCCCCGCGCTCACATCGGAGGCCCATGATCTCCTTCATCACGCCGCCACCACGTGCTACGTCCAAGAAATGCGCGATTTTGTCGGATAGACCGCCTTCGAGCGCGACCGTTCTGGCGGTCTCAATGGCCAGGGCGACCTTGCTCTGCCGGTTGACGGCGCGCATGCGAGGCTTGAGCTCCAGATCGTCAGTACCGAAAAGTTGGCAGAGCCGCGCTGCATTGCTGGAACAGCCCGCGTCCTTGAGCAACAGGGCGTAATAAAGGGCTGTGCTGTCCTGGGCGCCGAGTCCGATCTCCTTGCCCAGGCGCATGCCGATCAGGCAGCTGCGCATGGTGTGCCCGATCGGCTGGCCCTCCGTGAGGTCCAGCGCGCAGGACAGCGCCGAAATGACCTCCGAAAGATTGACGCGAGCAGCCATAGTGCCAGCTAGTTTCGGCCTATCGCGCCCCAAAATTCACCGGTAGGGGGCGGCAGAGCCGCCCCCTACGGGATTCGTCGCTGATTCGTCCCGGGGATTAGGCCGGGTCGAACCCCAATAACGCCGTCACGTTCCCGCGTACCACTCGTAGCCCTGATCGCTCCAATAGCCACCGTTGCGTTTGGGCATGAAGGCGATCGTGGTGAGGTACTTCGTGTTCTTGTAGCCGAGCTTCACGGGAGAGAACAATCGCGCCGGCGCGCCGTGGGCCGGTTCGAGCATCTTGCCGTCGAGTCCGTAGCAGATGAGCGTCTGTGGATGCATCGCACTCTCGATATCCCAGCTCTCGTGGTAATCATTGTCGAACGACTGGAAGTCGACGTAATGCGCATCTGGTGCAGCTCCGGCTGCGCGTGCAATGTCGCTCACGCGGCAACCAGTCCACGTCTCCACAGCTGTCCATCCCTCGACGCAGTAATGATTCACGCGTTGAGTGATTCGCGGGAGACGTTGCAGCATGTCCATCGTGAGCGTTAGCGGATGCGTGACGAGTCCCGTCACCTGCAGCGTCCATGCACCGCGCGTCGCAACGTCCCACACTGGGACTGTATCCGATATGTAATATTTCGGTAAAGCGATTCCGGCGTTGCGCCATCGCGATGCGGGCATGTCCATCGACGTGTGACGGAACAGTCCGCGCTCCAGCACTTCGTTCTTTCGCATCGCATAATTCAGCACACGCTGCGCACCTTTCGGTCCACGCGAACCGCACGCTGCAAGCAGCCACGCAGCAGTTGCGCCACTACCTGCTGTCAGAAAGTCACGTCTCTGCATCGACGCCGCTCCGTGTACGCTTGAAGAGATGATAGAAGGGGCGTCCATCGCGCAATTCAGGCGCACGCTCTGGATTGTACTTGCCGGTAACGATCGATCGCACCGAGTAGGGATCGACGGCGAACACCATGAAAACGTGAATCACCGACAGGGCCACCAGCGCAAGCATTACGAGAAAGTGCCAGTATCGCGCGTAGACATACCCGCCCAGCAGATTGGTGAGCGGCGCCAGCGATACTGGTTTCCACACCGCCGCGCCGGTAATCACAGCTAGCGCAGCCAGGATGGGAAGCGCGAAGTATGTGCCCTTCTGCAGAGCGTTGTGCTTGCCCTGGTGCGGATGATGCCTGCGCACAAATAGATAGAACTTCAGCATCTCCCACGAATCGCGAATGTCGCCGCGGCGCGGAACAAGATCGCGCCATTCGCCGTGCAGGTAGATGAAGATGATGTACGCAGCGCCGTTCACGACGAACAGCCACATCATCGCGAAGTGCCAGTTGCGCGCGCCGGCGAGCCAGCCACCGAATGTCGCCCATTTCGGAATTGCATGACCAGCGAATGGATAGCAGCAGAACGCCATTCCGCGACGCGCGAACATGGGGTAAGCGTCAAATATCTCCAGCCCGCTCCCGATCATGATCACGAGCGCTACAGCATTCACCCAGTGAGTCAGACGAACGAACCAGTGGTGCCGGTCAACAGCCATGGCAACTCCATTCTGCTTGTCCGGAAACGCGGAGCGCACTTCCGGGGGGTCTAAGATACAGCTGTCCGAGTCCCATGGCATTGTACGTATCTGCATGCATATTGGTTCTGTGGAGCGACCATACACACCCATGGCCGATCAGAGCACGTTGCGTCGGCATGCTGCTCCTCGGGCCTGCCGGGTGATCTCCGCGACCATGCTTCTTTCCGTCGCTGGATGCGTTACTTCCAAGCCGCTGCTAATCACCGCGGCGCCGGCGGTCGAAGCGGCACGCCCAGATGCCGGTAACGTCCCCCATGCGGCGGTCCGCTGGTACACGACATTCTGGCAGGCGCTCGCCGATATCAACCTCGAGTCGGCATGGGTCATGGCCGACTCCGAGGAGCAGCGCCGGTTGGTCGACTCCATTGAACTTTTCCTCAATGGCAAGGATCACGCGGCCGACTCTGCCCTGACACCCCTTCTCACGTCGCGCGACTCGATCGTCCAGAATGCGGCTCGGATTACCTACGGCGGCCTCCTGACCTCTGAAGGAAACTGGTCTCGGCTGGCCGCCTACGCCGACTCGGCCAAGCATGGCGCAGGCGATGCCGCCGGCGTCGAGACGTGGGCGCCGGCCTTCAAGGGAGTCAACACCACTGTCACATTCGACGACTCCATATCCTCGGTTCCACTGATCCGCACGGCCAGCGGAATCGCGACGGTACCGGTTATGGTAAACGGCGTCACCAGACATTTCTGGATCGACACGGGATCCAGCATCACGATCCTGACCCAGGCGGTCGCGGATGCCGCAGGCGTTGCGGGAATCGGCGGCGACACACTTCAGCTAGTGACATCCGTTGGACGGCTTCCCACGCGCGCGGCGGTCGTCAAGATTCTCAAGGTTGCCGGTGTCACGGTCACCAACGCACGCGCGATGATAGTCAGCGGCTCGGCACTCCAGATGCGGGAGCTGGCGTCAGGACGGCCCCCCGAAGAAATCGACGGCGTCATTGGGTTCGACCTCATTCGGTCGCTGGATCTGAGCATCGACGATGTACGGGACCAGGTAGTGATCCGGAAGCCGGTGCTTCGGCCGGACGATCCGAAAAACCCACGGAACCTGTCGTGGTTCGGGGTTCCTATAGTGACCCTGCTGTCCGAGACGGGTGCAGCGGTACACCTCGCACTCGATACGGGTGCAGAGGAGAGCTTCGGTACTCCGAGCATGGCCCGGAAATCCCACGCCCCTTGGCGCCGCGCCGAGCGGCAAACCGTCCAGGGCTTTGGCGGAAGCAAGCCTGAGTCGGGGATCGTGATACCGTCGGTCCAGCTGTATCTGGGAGACGTCCCCCTTGAGCTCAAGCGAATCTTCCTGT
>JBDTIP010000023.1:0-6359 GCA_039936295.1 Gemmatimonadaceae bacterium | reverse complement strand
CGATGCCGTTACTGGTTGCAGTGCGTGACTCATTCATCCCTCAACGCGTCGACGGGCTCCAGCATCGCGGCCCGCCGCGCTGGTACATAGCTCGCGAAGACCGCAACAGTCGCGAGCAATAGCGCACCCGCGACATACGCCACCGGGTCCGTGGCCGTAACGCCGTAGAGCATGCTCGCAGACACTCTTGTGAGCGCGAGCGCAGCGACAAGGCCAAGACCGATGCCCACGAGAGCCAGAATGGCGCCGCGTTGCATGACGAGCCACAGCACATCCGAACTGTGTGCACCAAAGGCCATGCGCACACCGATCTCGCGTGTTCGCTGCGTGACGAGGTACGACACGACGGCGTACATTCCGGCGACAGCAAGGACGAGAGCAGTAGCGCCGAACACGCCAAGAAGCAAGAAACTGAAACGGCGATCGGCCGTGGAGGTGCCGATGACCTGCTCGACGGTGCTGAACGTTGGCGGCACGTTCGGATCAACCCGCTTCAACACGGCGCGCGCTGTGGGAATCATGGAACTGGGGTCGCCACGGGTCCAAATGGCAATGTGGGATTCCCTCATCCCGCCAGGACGCTGACGATAGTAAGCATAGAACGTCGGCTCGGGTGCCTGTGTGACCGAGATAGCCCGCACGTCGCCGACAACTCCTACCACACGGAGTGCGCGGATGTCGCCGTCCATGTTGCCGTACTGAATCAGCCTGCCGAGCGGATCCTGGCCGGGCCACTGCCGCTTGGCGAAGGATTCGCTCACCACAGCGACCGTGACGGGGGCGTTAGCCGCATCACTCTCGCCAAACAGCCGCCCCTTGATGAGGGGGATGTGCATCGCCTCGAAATAGCCGGCGCTCGCCACGCGCCAGTCTGCATTACCGCTCCGCGAAGGGTCCTTGGCCAGCGCGCCGAAATCGTCCATAGTCTTCACTTCATCCGGTGCATTGAGCAGCAGATATGTTCCGTTGGCACCTCCGTTCTGCAGAGGAAAATCGCTGACCGCCCCCACCGCTCGCACACCGGGCGACGTGCGAAGTTGCGCCAGGAGCCGCTCGTTGAACGAACCGACGCGCGCGGGATCGTCCGGCGAGCTTGCCGCGACGTTCATCACAAGCACGTCCTGCGTTCGGAACCCGGTGTCCACCGTCAACAGGCGCAGTATGCTCCGGCCCATGAGTGCGGCTCCCGCGAGCAGCACCAGCGTGAGTCCAGTCTGCACCACGACCAGCACGTCGCGCGCGATCCGCGCGGAACCGCTTCCAGCAAGTGTGCGTTGCCCACCGGCCAAGGCGCCGCGAATGTCATGCGGTACTCCAGTGAATGCAGCCATCACGGCAAGCACGATCGCTACAACGAGCGATACACCGAACGCAAAGAGCAGCACTGTTCCGTTGACGCCAACGTCGCCAATTCGCGGAAGATACGTGGGATGGAGCGCCAGAAGGAGCGCAGTTCCCACATACGCCAGCAACACACCCGCCACGCCGCTAACGAGGCTCAACACCAATGACTCGGCCATCAGCTGCTGAATCAACGAGCGAAAGCCAGCGCCAAGGGCGACGCGCACTGCGATCTCCTGACGTCGCACCGCCAAACGCGCGAGTAGCAGGTTGCTGACGTTCGCCACAGCTATCAGCAGCAGCACTGCGGTCGCGCCGAGGAATACGAGCAGCGGCGTACGCACGTCGCCGACTATCTGATCTCGGAGCGGTTGCAGCGATGCGTCTGTCATATCCATATCGCTTCCGTACTGAGCCTTGAGCCGATGCGCAATGCTGCTGATATCGGCGCGAGCGCGCTGCAGCGATACCCCATCTGTCAGCCGCCCCACAACCGTCCAGTTGTGAGCCGTTCGGCTTTCTCCGTCCGCGTCGATTCCGGCTGCCGTCCACAGCTCCGTGCCGCGCGGGTAACCGAAGCCATCGGGCATGACACCTACGACGGAATACACACGCCCGTCAAAGCTCAGGGTCTTTCCCGCAATGGAGCCGCCAGCGAGCGCGCGCTGCCAGAATGCGTGGCTCACAACGACTGCGGGCGCCCCGCCGAGCACCTGCTCCTCGGGCAGGAATGCACGTCCGCGAGCCGGCTGCACGCCCATCACACGGAAGAAATCCTCGGAAACGCTGGCAGCCTTGCTGCGCTCGGGTTCTGCGGCACCGAGTACCGTGACCGGCCCTGCGTAACTGACTGATGCCAGCGCCTTGAAGCTGCGACTTTGTTCATGAATGTCGCGAAAGTTCGGGCCAGCGACAGCCATCGGGTGTCCCTTTGCGCTCACTTCGCGCAGCGAGACGATCCGGTCCGAATTCGGATAGGGCAGCGGGCGGATCAGGACACCGTTGACAACGGTGAAGATCGCAGTCATGGCACCTATGCCAAGTCCAAGAATTACAATTGCGGTAACTGCGAAGCCGGGACTGCGTGCAAGCATCCGCACAGCGTACCGAAGATCGCGCACGATGCTGTTCATGATGACTGCTCGGCGATGGATGCGCCGTCGGCGATATGTTGTGGCGTCATTGTAACCGTACTCGGTTCTGATTGTCAGAGTTGGACATGTCGGAAGTAATGATCTTGTCGCCGGCGTTCAACCCTTGAAGGATCTCGATCATGTTGACCGAGGCGCGGCCAAGCTTCACGCTTACGCGCTGAGCTTCCTTGCCACCATTCGTCAGCTTGAACAGGCCAACGGTGCTCTCCGGCTCACCGGACGCCGGACGTCCCACGTACAGCACGTTCTGCAACCGATCCAGCTCAATGGTTCCATCGACGCTCAGATCGGGTCGTGCGCCTTTCGGTAGTGCACCATCGAGTCCGACGTCGACAGCGACAGTTCCGTTCTCCGCGCCGGGATCGATGCGTATCACATGGCCGGGAATCAATCCGTTGCGCGTATCGATCGAGGCGACCTGGCCAATTTGTATGTCCTTGGCCTGCGTCTCGGGAATGTGAAGCACAGCTTTGAGTCGGCCTGGCTGTGCAACTTTCGCCAGATTGGTTCCCGGCAGCACGTACTGGCCTGGTTCGAGCGATAGCTCCTGCACCTGACCCGCTGCACCTGCGCGCACGTGCATCGACTCGATGCGACCCTGCTGGAATTGCGCGATGTCGCGCAGCTTGTCCACCTGCGACTTCTGAAGCTCCATTTGCTGACTGATTGACTGCGACATCACATCCAGTCGCTGCTGCTCGATCGACATGCGCGCCTTGAGCTCGACGGCCTTGTCCTTCGCCTTGCTCACGTCCATGGGAGCAAGCAGCCCCTTGGCGAGGAACCCTTTCTTCTCCAGTTCATCGAAAGCCGTCGCGTTGCGAATTGCGTCGTTGTAATCCGACGTCGTCGTCGCAACCACGCCTTCCTGCGCGAGCTTCTGCGTGGCCAGGCTGATTCTGAGCGTCACGAGCGCAGCCTCTGCGGCGTTCAACTGCTGCTCGGCGCTCAACGCTTCGAGCTGCACGTCAGGATTGCTCAGCTCCAGCAGCGTCGTCGTGTCGGTGACCGTTGCACCCGGTCGTACATCTATCCGATCGACGCGGCCTGCCGTCACGGCTGATACCCAGCGGATCTGTTCGGGTACGAGTGAACCGGGCCCGCGCACGTCGATGACCATGTCACCGCGCCGCACGGAGTCGATCACGACCGAAGAGCGATCGATGCTCGGCGCGGCAGGCTTGAGATTCATGACCGCGATTGTCACAATGACGAGGGCGAGAATGCCCGCGCCAATGTATATGTATCGCTTGTCGTTGCGTGGTGCTGCACGAGGAATGTCCACTAGAATTGCGAAAGGTGTGAAAAGAAATTGATTTGAAGGAGATCAATCTGCACGAAGAGCCTCGACGGGATCGACGCTCATTGCGCGCCGAGCGGGGATGTAACTTGCGAGTACCGCGATGAGCAGTATGATCACGGAGACAAGGATAAGGGTCGTCGGATCCGTGGGACTCACACCGTAGAGTATCGACGAGAGTACCCGTGAGATCAGCAATGTTGCGATGATGCCGATGACAATCCCTGCAACGGCGAACTGCACCGATTGCCGTACAACCATCGTGCCTATCCGCGATGCGTGCGCGCCGAGTGCCATGCGGATGCCGATTTCGCCGCGGCGTCGTCCTACGATGTATGAAATGACACCGTAAATGCCGATGGCACTCAGGATGAGCGCCATCGCCGCTGCAATTGCAAGCAGCGTCATCGTGAATGAAAGCCGCACCATCGAGCGCGCAACGACGTCGTCCATCGTGTGCACGTTTCCGAGTGGGATGTCCGGATCCATTGCATTCAGAACGCGACGTAGTGATGCGGTCAGCGACTGCGGCGGAACGCCGTTGGTTCGAAGCACGATTGTCATCGTCAACGGCGGACTCCACAGGTAAGCACCGGCAATTGGCAACATCGGGAAGAAGACCACTCCCGGCGGCGGATCGCTGAGAGACGCACCGCGGATGTTATCCGCCAGTCCGACGACTCGGTAGAACGGTGGCTTGCTACCGTTCCCCCGTATCCCCTTTCCGATTGGGTCCTGCCCAGGCCAGAGTCGTTCTGCGAGTACTTTCGTCACGACTACCCCGCCGACAGGGCGCTCAACGTCGGACCAGCTTGGCTCCGTTCCGTGCACCTTGATGCCAAGCGCCGTGAAGTAGCCGGGTGAGACGGTGTATTCGCCAATACATCCCACATCCTTCCCCAAATCCTCGCCGGGATTCTCAACTGTCAACTCTGAACAGCCAGCAAATCCACCTATTGCTGTTCCGTCGCTGGGCGGCGCAAGCGGTATAATCTCACCGGCTCCGGTCGCCGTGACCCCGGGAATCGCTGCCGCGCGGGTGAGCAACTCGTGATAGAATGCGTCTACTTTCTCGTATCCCAGGTATCGCATTCTCGGTAGATCGACTTCCGCTGTCAGCACGTTCGCAGGATTGAAGCCCGGCGAAACGTTGCGCAGATTACGAAAGCTCTGAAGCATGAGGCCGGCTGCTGCCAGCAACACGAGCGCGAGCGCTGTCTGCGCGGCCACAAGTACGCCGCGCGTGAAGTGCTGTCGCCTCGATGACGTCATACCGCGGCCACCCTCACGCAACATCATCGCGTCCTCGGCGGGTTCCGCCCCCATCAGTGCCAGAACACCGAACAAGATTCCAGCCGCGATCGACACTGCGAGAGTGAACAGCACGCTGATCCATCCCAGATGCACCTCGCTCATGCGTGGGAGATCCGGCGGCGCAAGTGATACCATCACGCGCAAACCAATTGCGGCAAGGGCCAGCGCCACTGCACCGCCGACGAATGCGAGCAGCATGGTTTCCGTGAAGTAGTGCCACGCCATGTCGGAACGCCTCGCGCCGAGAGCCGAGCGTATGGCCACGTCCCGTTGCCGCGCTTCTGCTCGCACAAGGAACAGATTGGCGACGTTGCCGCAGGCGATAATGAGCACCAGGGCCACCGCGCCCAGCAGGATCCAGAGACGCGTGCCGATATCGCCGATGATTCGCGTGCGGAGCGGAGTGACAGCTGTCCTGAAGCCGCTGCCCCTCATGAAGTCGTCGCTGTACGCGGTCGGGAAAAGTTCTGGAAACCGCTTCGTCATTCCGGCTACTTCCGTCTGGGCGCCCGCCACAGTCGCTCCGGGCGCAAGGCGTGCTACAACAGGGAGATAATGAGAGTTTTCCGGCTTTGAGGCAGGATCTAGCTCCGCCGGTATCCACACATCGACGTTGGGCGTTGTAACGTCTGGAATTGACGCGTCCGGGCCCATCACGCCGACTATTTGCGGTTGCCTGGCGTTGATCGTAATCGTTGAGCCAACCACCTGCGGATCGCCGTTTAGACGCGTCTTCCAGTAGTCGTAGCTGATCAGGACGACTGGTGCTGCGTTTGGCAGATTGTCGGCCTCTGTGAGAGCGCGGCCGAGGATCGGCCGGAGCCGCAACACGTCGAAAATGCTGGCACTCACCTGCGCCGCTGGCACCCGCTCTGCCGCACGCTTACCCGTGATCGTGACGCGTGACGGCATCATGACAGCCGCGTTCTCGAGCGTGTGCGAGTTATTCTTGAAGTCGAAGAACCCAGCCACCGACAGTCCCCAGCGCGAGTCCGGGTTCACCCCGGGAGTGGGGGAATCGAGCCAGACCAGCCTGTTGGCGTCGGCGTATGGCAGCGCCTTGAGCACCACGCGATCGAGCATGGTGAAGATCGCCGTCGTCGCGCCGATGCCGAGCGCCAGGGTTATCAGCACGATCAGCGTGAAGCCCGGACTACGCGCAAGCGAGCGGAATGCGTGTCCTGTCTCGCGTTTCAGCAGGTCGATCTTGCCCATTTTTGCCCCCATTATGGCGGTGACATAAAGGAACA
>JBDTIP010000022.1:0-2978 GCA_039936295.1 Gemmatimonadaceae bacterium | reverse complement strand
AGAGTGCGCGCGACCTCTGCACCTGTCTGGTCTCCGTGCGAGTGAACGATACGCCTTCGTGAATGCGCGGCCTCGCGTCCCAGCTGGAGGTTGCCGGCGTCATCGCGGTCAAACTGCGCGCCGGCGGTGGCCAGATCGCGAACCCGATCCGGCCCCTCCTCGACGAGCACCTCGACAGCCTCGGCATCGCAGAGTGCGGCACCGGCTGCCAGCGTATCGCGGCGATGCAACTCGGGGGAGTCTCCGGCGCCGAGTGCTGCCGCTATCCCGCCCTGGGCATACGCCGTGGCACTGTCGAATAGCGAGCGCTTGGTGAGAACGATCACTTCACCGGCTTCGGCTGCGCGCCACGCGGTGTGCAGACCTGCGACGCCGCTCCCAACGATCAGGAAACGAGTGCGAATGCGCTCTGGCATGATTGAAAGATAGCTCCGCGGCGCACCGCCGCGTCACCAGCCACCCGACGCCCTCCCACGCAGCGGTTGGATGACACGCACGGACCCGTGATTTGCTCGGCGCTTCCATATCCGCTCTATCGTGACGGCCCAACCTCCTGGAGAAAGCCATGACGCCGCCACACTCGCGCACCCGGTTCGCGATCATCTGCATTGCTGCCGTGATCGCAGGTTTGCAGCACGGTTGCCGAGATACGCCAACTGCGCCACAATCGCTACCTGGCGCTGCGATGTCCGCGGAAATAAATGCGCCAGGCGACGCCATGTCGCCCGAAGCGATTTTTCTGGCGCCGCTCGGTCCCAAGCGGCACCCACGCGGAGTGCTGGATACGACCCTCGCACCCGCCGTATCAATATGCCGCCTTCGCGACGACGCGTGCGCAGATACTCTGGCGCTGTTCACCTCGGACTCGGCCGTTGATTCGACGCGCCGCGTAGATCTCAACGAGCGCGCGTATTTCGTGCGCTGGAAGCTCAACGATCTCCCAGCTGATCCAGCGGTAACCTATCGCGTCACGATCAGCTTCGGCGACACCACGGTGGGTTACACCGACGTCAGGATTGTTCCGCCGGATTATCGGGCTGCACCAGAAGACACGGCACGCTACGCCTTCATCACCGAGCGCAACCGGCTGAATGTGAAATTCCAGATATTCGTTCCGCCGGTGACGCTGACCGTCGTAACCGAGCCGGGCATCTATGGGAATTTGGCGAGCCAGACGTACTCGTTCCGGCGCGGCGAGCGCGTGGCGTACGAGTTCGCGGCGGATTCGGGCTATCGAAACGCGCTCGTAACGCTCGACGAGAATCCGATTCCTAAGCGCGGGCGAATCACAATGGATGACTCACACGTGTTGATCGCGTCGGCGGACCGGGTGGCGGCAGTTGCTCCCGGTGACGAATGGATTCTGCAGGACGCCCGATCGCTACTCAAGGCGAAGGACAAGATAAAAGCCGCACAGCAACTGTTGAGCAAACTCAACGGCATCACCGACACGACCGGTATGGTGGAGCGGCTGCGTCGCGTCGAGATGACGGTGCTGCAGCGCGGCGCGGACGCAACTGGGTTCGCGGCACTCGATGAAGCGCTCGCGAATCATGCGCTCGACGTGGGAGGAGGTGACGGGACAGCCGACACACCGCCGACGGGAGGCGATGGTGGCGGCGGCGTAGCGAGTGCATTGATGGTTCCGCTGCGCGGTCCCGAGTCATCCGTTGCCAGGCAAACCGTAACTATCATGAATCAGGGCACCGGCGCTGCGGAGCCGGTGACGATCGTATACGTAAACGGCATCCTCACAACGCCGCTCGGGGCACTGTTCGCAGCGCACCACGTGGCCGTCGCAGCGCGAGAGGCAAAGTGGAATGCCAATGTTCCCTTCGAGGTCAAGCTCATGTACAACCAAAGTGCGATGGCCGGCGAGGCAAGCGAAGAGGAACGCTGTGTGTTAGGCGTCGGGGTCGTGGGAGATTGGCTTGGACTCAACTCGCTGCCCGCCGCGGTTGCGAAGTGCATTGGGGGAACCGAGGCGAGCACTCGCGCCGTACTGGCTGATTTCCTTGCAGTGAGTAAGCAGTTCGCAAATGTGCTGACCCGATCGGTCGCCGTTCGTCCCGCCGATGCCGACTCGATAGCCGCACTCACCGAGCGGCTGCGTGATCAAGGCCGCCACGTGTTGTTCGTGATGCACTCTCGCGGCAACCTGACGGTCCAGGAGGGGCTCACTGTTCTTGCACAGCGGGGCAAGTACAACCAATCGCGTGATACAACCTGCATCGGCGGAGTTGCGCTGGCGGCACCGACGAGTGAAGCGTGGCCGATTGCCGGACGACATCTGCGCGGCCTCAATGTGGAAGGCGACGCAATTCTGGTCTTGGGCCGCAACAAGTTTCCGCAAGTAAGAACATTGTTGTCCGATTCAGCCGGCCCGGTCTCGACATTCTGGCGCGTTCTGCACAGCGTCACCGGCCTTAGTTCAGCCTCGCAGATCCGCTGGGCGCTGCGGCTGCATGGCGTCGTCGAGAGTTACCTTGGCCAAGAGCCGATGCGTACACGGATCAAGCAGGCAATCGTATCGTCGTATCGCAGCTGCGGCATTGGAGCTGTCGAGCCGCGCCCGAACATTCTGAAGCTTCATCCCGGCGAGACCGGAGCATTTCAAGCCGATCTCCGCGACCTGGAAGGCGCCCCGCTCGACGGCAGACGCGGATTAACATGGATCGCGGAGTCGCAGTCCGACTGGCAACGTGCAGTGCACGTTTCATCCAGCGGTAGCGCCTCGGCGAAGTACACCGGCGGCACGAGCGTCGCAGCTAAGACCAGAAACCTGATCGGTACAGCTGGCATTGCAGTCGATCCCACGCCGATTGCCGTTGCCGTGACAGAACTGCTGACAGCCAGATGGGTCGTGCTCTGGTTCAGCGAAAGCAAGGAGGTTCCCATTCCGCCGTTCATAATTCCCGGGACATCGTGGAACGGCGGCGCTTGCGCCGAAAACGCCGAGTTCTCCAGCAACGGCCGCA
>JBDTIP010000021.1:0-5468 GCA_039936295.1 Gemmatimonadaceae bacterium | reverse complement strand
CTGAAGTCGTTGGGATGCGGGCTGGTGAATCGGATCCGCCGAATTCCCGGAACCGCGCCAACAGCGCGCAGCAGGTCCGCAAAATCGTATTCGCCGTCGGTGTAACTGTTGACGGTCTGCCCCAGCAACACGACTTCAGACATTCCATCCGCAATCACACTCTCTGTGTCGCGTACCACGTCGCCAAGGGCGCGGCTTCGCTCGGGGCCACGCGTATAAGGCACGATGCAGTACGTGCAGCGGTAGTCGCATCCGCGCTGCACCGGAATCCATGCCTTGACCTTGTCAAATCGGCGCGGCGTGAAATCCTCATAATGTTCTTCCATGTCGAAGTCGGTTGCTGATGCCCGTACGCCATGGCGCGCGTTATCTAGCAGCGTAGGCAGCGCGCGATACCCATCCGGGCCAATCACGACACTCACGTGCGGCGTACGCTCGAGCAGCACCGGTCCGAGGCGCTGTGCCATACAACCGGTCACTCCCATCACCGACGTCGGCGACATGTGGCGCTTCAACTCGCCAAGTCGGCCGATCACGCGCTGCTCGGCATGATCCCTGATTGCGCACGTATTCACGAGAATCACGTCCGCACCATCCGGCGTGTCGACCGCATCGTAGCCGGACGCCGTGAGTTTGCCAAGCATGAGCTCGGAATCGCTTACATTCATCTGGCAGCCGTAAGTCTCGATGTAAACCGTTGGGCGTGACATGCGTCTATTGCGTGTTGGTCGGGACGTGAGTCGGAAGCTGGACGTAAAACGTGCTGCCGCCGCCGGGTGTGCTCCGCAACCAGATGCGGCCACCGTGCGCCTCCACAACAAGCTTGCAGAACGCGAGTCCAAGCCCGGAACTACGTACGCGCGGAACATGCGCGGTTTTGACGCGTCCGAACTTCTGAAAGATCAGGTCGTGGAACTCCTCAGGTATTCCAGGCCCGTTGTCCTGTACGCCGAACAGAATGCCGTCGGCTTCACCTCGCACAGTGATCTTGAGCTCGATCGAATGGCCGGAATGCGTCAGCGCGTTCTGAAGAATGTTCGAGAAGACGCGCTTGAGCAACGGCTTGTCAGCGTCGAACGTAGTCGCATCCTCAGCGATGGTAGTCACGACCGACGCACCTTCCTGCGTAAACCGCACATGCCATTCGTGGAGTACTTCCGCGATGAACGCGCCCGGTGCAATGGCTTGCGGCTCCAGCACGACACCGGTCTCCTCCACACGTGCGACTTCCAGCAAATCGCCGATTAGGCCAAGCAGTTCTTCAGCCTTGGTTTCTGCGTCGCCGAGCGCATGGCGCTGCTCCAGCGATACGGCGCCGAAGTCACCGTCGCCCACCATCTCGAGAGTGGCGAGTACCGACGTCAGCGGCGTCTTGAGATCGTGAACGATCATTTTCATCAGGTCGTCGCGTACTTTTTCCATTTCACGCAGCTTGCGGTAACTCTCCTCGAGTGCGTCGGTTGCCGCCTTCAGCTTCAACAGACTGCGCACTCGGGCACCAAGCACGAGGCGATTGTGCGGCTTGGTCAGGAAATCATCACCCCCGGCTTCGATTCCCTTCACGCGATCGGTTGTGTCGTTGAGCGCGGTGACGAATATCACCGGGATCCGGGAAGTGCGCGGATCCCGCTTGATGCGACGACATACCTCGAATCCCGTCGAACGATGATCGACGCCCAGGTCGCCAGCAGGCATTGCGACATCGAGGATGCACAGATCGGGATGGTGTTCGACGCAGGCAGCGATGGCGCTGGGACCATCAACTGCTGCGATTGTCCGAAAGCCGAGAGTCTCTAGCTGGTCGAATAGCAGCTCCAGGTTCGCCGGCACATCATCGGCGATGAGTATCAGCGGAGGCTCCTGTTCGGCAAGCATCGGATTTCTACGGTTGCACCTGTAGCCCGAAGCTCAGGCTGTACGCGTGCTCGTCGACGTTCGCTACGCCGGTGCGAGTCTGACGAAGCAACGACATGTCGAGGATGACTCGATCGTACGAAATCGGAATCCCGACGCCGCCGCCAAACGACGTTTCCTGCACGACTGCTGTTCCTACCGCAAACGGCAGATCACGCCGGCGGATTCCGAGGCGAAGGAGCATCGGATAACCGCCGCCGAGTTTCGGCCCAGATGATTCCAAACCGAGACTCACATCGTTTGCGTCGACCGCGACAGTGTTGAGAGTGCTCAGCGAGCCAATCTGACTCCAACGCTCATGCGATGCTCGGGCCGCAATTGTGGTCCCCGGGATTCCAGTGAAACCGATAGATGCGGCGTACCGATCGGGAATAGTCCCGGTCCTGAGCAACGAGTCGTTTCCGAATAATTTTGCGGTGCCACCCTTGCGTCCGCTGACGGCTACGCTCAGACTGGGCAATACGTCCGCAATCATACCGGCCGACACCGCCATACCCGAATAGCTGACTTCGGTGACCTGCGTGATATTCCGGTAGCGCGTCGTATCGGCAAACAGCTCGTTGGATGTCAGGCGCTCGGAGCCTGGAAAAGTGTGGAATGCGAGCCCGAAGCGGAGGCGAGAATTCACAGCATAAGCCGCAGTGATCGCCACATCGGTGATTGCGCCGTCACTCTTAAGGCTTTCATTGAACGCAACCGAGTCATCGCCCAACTGCTGACTGCGTGCGCGACTCGTCTCCCATGTACGATCCAGAAATGACGAGGCCGACAGACCAAGAACAACGTGTGCGTTCACTGGAAGAATGCCGCCGACGTTGGGTATACGCGCTGTCGTAGTCTTGGACGTCTGGCCGTTCGACGTGATGGTGCGGTACTCCGGATCATACTGCGCAAAGACCTGACCCGCAGCATGATACGCAATCGAAGCGGGATTGAGCGGCGATCTCGGATCCAGCTCTCCGAGCGCTCCCGCAGTGCCAAGCGCGCGGGTACTGAGCTCGCCTGCCGGATAGCCTAGCCCCTGCATGCTGAGTGACCCCTGCGCGCGAAGAAGGCTCGGACTGAAAGCCGCGACGGTCGCGACTACAACAAAGAATCTGTGCCTCATGGAAGTCCGACCTTTGAACGCGGGGTGTAACTGATTCTGAGCTTCGGCCGGAGGTCAGGTGCCGCCGAAGAGGAATAGAAGAGGGCCTGTTGGGCCGAAAAATCTTCCTGCGCGCTTTCGAGGACTATGGCACGCGGGAGCAACGACGCGGTTTGTATCGCCCAGTATTTAAACACCGGCCCAATCTGAAACTCGCGCACGCCCGCGCTCGCCGGCGGCGTGAGCAGAGGCGCCAGGCCGAGCACGGTGAGCGACGCTACCACCTGAGCCGCCTTGGTTGGATCGATTACTCCCGGACCGGCAAGTACGAGGTGTGGCTGGATTGACATCGAATCGGTCGCGTCGGGAGATTGATTCGCCTGCTGAGTGAGGACCAGCGTTGCCGCGACGACCAACGATGAGTCGGTAATAGCGGGAGGCACATTGAACAACAGATAAGCTCTCGTCCCTGGGAGTCCGCCGACCCCCAGCATGCCAGGCGGAGGAGGAGGCGTTCCCTTCACGATCAGCGTGAAGTCACCAAGACTCGACGCAATCGACGCATTGTTGCGTGGTGTGACCGAGCGAGGGGTGAGTGCAATTGGCGCAACCACAGTGTCCGGTGAAACGCGCATGTACAGCACCGGGCTCGCACCGGATCCCTGCGCCGATATTTTCAGGTGCACTGAAGTGGATGCCGAAACTTGCAAACCCAACCGCAATCGGGCCCTGGCCTGCGCCTTTGCGAGTACGAATGCCGACGGTAGAGGGATCCTGATACTGTCGACGAGCGTCCGTGCCGGAAACACCACCGAAGTTATGAGACGCGCAGGAGTGAAAAGCGGAGTGAGCGCGGTGGCCGACGTATCGTCGACCATGGTGGAATCATCTACGTCATACAGCGAGAGCGTGACGGGAACTCCGACGCTCAGCGCGCCACTATCGGCCACAAGCTTGAGCATGACGCTGTCGACGTAAGCGATCGGGACGGCGTTCGCAGACTGGCTCGTCTGACTGGTTGCCGGAAGTGAGTCGAACCGGATGATGACGCGCGTATCGAGAGTGTCACCGCGATTCGCCAGCAACATCTGCTGCTCGGTGCCCTTGCCAAGACCACCCGGGACTGTGGAGTCGACCTGCACTGCGTCGAGCGTGACGGTCTGGATCTGCACCGACTGATCGACACACGTAATTGGACAGCCTGCAGAGCTGTCGAGCTTCTCGGTGCATCCGGTTGCGACCAGCGCTAGAACTACTGCCGCCGCAGCGGCGCCCGCGCGGCTGAAACTACATCTATTCAATATCACTCCGTAATTTCGTTCGATTCATTGCGCCGAAACTGGTGCGGCAGAAGATCCGCTAGCAGCCATTCCGATGTTTCGCCGCTGCAGCCGTGACTGACGATGCGAAGCGCGGCACCCACATGAAAACGCGAATAAGGAGCGTACGCGTTCTTCCGCGCTGCCTCCGCGGTCTGTAGCAGCAACGCCTCGCTCAAGCGACGATCCTGGCCAGAAACGAGGTACCCGCACCTCGAAAGTCACTACCGAGCCACTCGGCTACTGTCGCACCGAGATCGGCAAAGGTCCGCCGCGATCCGATACTAGCGCCCGCCCTTATGGAGCTCCCAAGCGCCAGGACTGGCACGTTCTCGCGCGCATGGTCGGTTGAGGTAGTTGTGGGGTCGTTACCGTGGTCGGCGGTGATAAACAGCAGATCTTCCTCGCGAAGGGCGCACCGGAGCGTTGGAAGTGCTGCATCAAATTCCCGCAGCGCCCCGAAAAATCTCGGTACGTCGTTCCTGTGGCCGTAAAGTTGGTCGAAATCTACAAGGTTGGCGAAGAGAAACCCTGTGTCCGGACCACTAATTAGCCACTCGCCAATAAGTCGGATTCCTTCGGTATTGCCAGTCGTGTGCTGCGACTGGATCGATCGACCAGCGAAGAGGTCGTCGACTTTTCCGACGCCATTCCTGGGGATCGATATCGCGGCAAGCGCGTCGAGGAGCGTCTCGGACGGTGGCAGCACAGAGAAATCGCGCCGGTTGACGGTCAGTTTAAAGCCGCCCGGGCAGCGAGCCAGAACGTGCCCCAACGTGTCGCTACCGGTGTCACCGTAAGCAGCTGCGTCCGGCGCCGCGCCGATGCCGACTCCGTCCAGGACAACAATCGCCGCACGCCGCGCCATGACCTATCCGCCTCTACGGGTTGAATCGGCGGTCTAGGCGGCTGGCCAAACCGGTGAGCAGCTCGTAAGGCGACATGCCTGCAAGAGCCGCAATCGCTTCAACCGTGAGCTGATCACCCATGCCGGCTCCGATCACAGTTACCACATCCCCCATGGCGCACTCGGCGTCTGTCACGTCAAACATCGTCATGTCCATCGTCACGAGGCCCAGTTGAGGAACGCGATTTCCGTTTATCACCCCGACCGCCCGATTCGAGAGCGAGCGAGGGTAGCCGTCGCC
>JBDTIP010000020.1:0-5880 GCA_039936295.1 Gemmatimonadaceae bacterium | reverse complement strand
TCTAGCGATGCCCGGTACTTCCGAATCCGCCGTCGCGGTCCGTCGTACGCCGCACAATCCCTTCCTCGAACTCGAGTACCTCATACCTGGCGATGACCATCTGCGCGATTCGCTCGCCATGCGCGATAAAAATCGGACTGCACCCGTCATTTCGGACCAGAACTCCCCACTCTCCGTTGTAGTCCGGATCGATTGTCCCGGGCGAATTCGCGATGGCCAGCGATGTCTTGAAGCTGGTCCCGCTGCGCGGCCGTATCTGCGCCTCGTAGCCTGCCGGAAGCGATGCTCGAAATCCAAGCGGCACGATCGCCCGCTCTCCAGAAAGAAGCTCCAGCGCCAACCCGGACGCAGTCTCCGCTGGCGCCCTTTCGTAAAGCTCGCCGCCCTTGCTCAGCTTCACTCCAGTCGAGCCTCGCAGATACGCCTTGAGATCATGTCCGGCGCTATTAGCCGTCGCCCGAGCTGGCCACTCGACGCCTTCGTGCAATCGTTCGAAAAGGATTGCCTGTTGGGTTCCTGTCATGCGGCCAATCTAGCAGTGTCGGAACAGGCTGTGACTGCATCCGCGCGCTCCCGTCGCGTGCTCCCGTCGTGCTCCCGTCGCGCGCGGCCGCCAAGGCTGTATTTTCAGAGTTATGAACGAGATCGATGCGCTCCTTACAGAAGAGCGGAAGTTCCCACCGCCGCCCGCGTTCGCGGCCCGCGCCGTTGTCAATGATCCGGCGATTTACGATCAAGCGGCACGCGACCCCGAGGCCTACTGGGCGCGGGAGGCTGAGCGTCTGGACTGGATCCAGCCATGGACCAAGGTTCTCGACTGGAAGCCGCCGCACTATGAGTGGTTCGTCGGCGGCAAGCTCAATGTCGCTGCCAACTGCGTGGACCGCCACGCCCTCGGTGAACGTCGCAATAAACCGGCGCTGATCTGGGAAGGCGAGCCAGGCGATCAGCGCACGATCACGTACGGCGAGCTCTACCGCGAAGTCACTCGCTTCGCCAACGCACTCACGTCACTCGGCGTCACCAAGGGCGATCGAGTAGCGGTGTACATGCCGCTGATCCCCGAAGCCGCCATTGCGATGCTCGGCTGCGCGCGCATAGGCGCCATCCATTCCGTCGTGTTCGGGGGCTTTTCACCGGATTCACTCCGCGATCGCATCATCGACGCGGAAGCGAAAGTGCTGATCACCGCCGACGGCGGTTACCGGCGCGGTGGAGTCGTCGCACTAAAGGCGAACGCAGACCGGGCCCTTGCCGACACACCGTCCATCGAGCACGTCATCGTCGTCCAGCGCAACCACAGGAGCCAGAACGGCACCATCGAATGCAGCATGCATCAGCCGCGCGACATCTGGTGGCATGACCTCATGGAGAAGTCGCATGAGGGCGGCGAGCCTGTTCCAATGGACGCCGAGGACGTGCTTTACATCCTCTATACGTCGGGCACGACCGGCCGACCCAAGGGAGTCGTTCACACTACCGGTGGTTATCTCACCGCTGTGACCAGCACCACCCGCAACGTCTTCGATCTGCACGAGGACGACATATTCTGGTGCACCGCCGACGTGGGCTGGGTGACGGGCCACTCCTACGTGGTCTACGGTCCGCTTGCCAACGGCGCGACGTGCGTCATGTACGAAGGCGCCCCCGACTGGCCCGACAAGGACCGATTCTGGGCGCTTATTGCGAAGCACCACATCACGATTCTTTACACGGCCCCGACCGCAATCCGCGCCTTTATGAAGTGGGGTGACGCGTATCCGGCTCGCCACGACCTCTCGTCACTGCGTCTCCTGGGCTCGGTCGGCGAGCCGATCAATCCCGAAGCGTGGATGTGGTACGCAGAACACATCGGCCACAACAAGTGTCCGGTGGTCGACACGTGGTGGCAGACCGAGACAGGCTCAATCGTCATCTCGCCGTTGCCCGGGATCACGCCGACAACTCCAGGGAGCGCCACACTGCCAATGCCAGGCTGCTCGGCGGACCTACTTGATTCGAACGGTCGTTCGATCACGACAGGAGGCGGTTTTCTCGCTCTTACACGGCCGATTCCGTCGATGCTCCGGACCATCTGGAATGACGACGAGCGCTATCGGCAGACGTACTACTCCAAGTGGCCCGGGCGGCCAGATCTCTACTTTCCCGGCGATGGGGCCAAACGGGACGCCGACGGCTACTACTGGATACTTGGCAGGGTCGACGACGTGCTCAACGTAGCAGGCCACCGCATCGGCACCATGGAAGTGGAGTCCGCCCTGGTCGAGCACCCGGCCGTCGCCGAAGCCGCCGTGGTTGGCAGGTCGCATGAGCTCAAGGGACAGGCCCTCGCCGCATTCGTCACAGTCCGCGCGAGTCATCAGGCTTCGACGGCGCTGGCCGGAGAGCTCAAGCAGTTCGTTGCGGACAAGATCGGCGCGATCGCGCGCCCCGACGACATAATCTTTTCAGCGGACCTCCCAAAAACGCGCTCCGGCAAGATCATGCGCCGTTTATTGCGTGATATCGCTGAAGGCCGCGCCCTTGGAGACACGACGACTCTCGCCGATTCGGCGGTAGTGGAAGCTCTCAAGCAGCAGTACGAATCCCTGGAGCCATGATCTTTCGCTCGTTGTTTCCTGAAGCAATTTTCGGCCGGCGGCTGCATCCCAACGCAGAGCGGCGTCTTCGTCTCGCCCAGGCGCGCGCCGACGAAACGATCATCCGCGCCCACGTCGATAACGCACTGATGTTCGTCGACACGCTCGCCGAGGATCTGTCGTTCGACCGTGCCATAGACACGTACATCCGCGTAATGGCTATCCCGGAGCCCTTGGCGAGCGCCGTTGCAACTCGAGCACTGGTAACACTGGGCCGCGATCTCGTGCCGTTCCGCAGGCGCGCGCGCGAGGATGGCGAGGAAGACGTCGATGTCAAGCCGCGCGTCAGGCTGGACGATGCCGCCGCTCGCCAGCGATCAAGTCGTCGCGGCTAGCTTCAGACCAGCTTCAGACCAGCTTCAGACCAGCTTCAGACCAGCTTCAGACCAGCTTCAGACCAGCTTCAGACCAGCTTCAGACCAGCTGTAGTTCTTTTCTTCCCAGCATCAAATCGGCGATACTCACGATAAATATCAGCGTGACTATCACCGCCGAAGCCACGCAGTATCTGCAGACAGCGTCGATCACATACAGTTCCAGGTATGTGAGCCATGCAGAGAACGCGACTCCCACTAGTGACATCGTGGCGAGCAGGTACGACACCTCGCGGCGATTCAGCATGCTCGGTGATGTACCAACAAGTGCAACTACCAGCGTCGCGATGTAAAAAACGAGCCCCCAGGCGGCGACGGGAGCTCCAACGAATATCGCCCACCTGCTCGTATTGACACGCTCGCAGCCGCCCATCCCGCAAGCGAGATGGCCGATGACTCCCACCTTGTACAGCGTGAGGTACAGTGCGACGAACACGCCAACGAGCGCGAGTGCAGCAATGATCATGCGTCGCACGGTACGTCTTCCCTACTTGGCCGGAGGCGCTTGCGCCGCTGGCTTGGCTGCCGCTGCTGCTGCTGCGGTCGCATCGTCCACGGCCTGCTTTAGCGCATCGTACGGCTGTGCGCCGACCATCACCTTTCCGTTGACGTAGAACGTCGGCGTCTGATTCACGTTGCGGCGAATGCCCTCGGCTGCGTTGGCGTCGATTCGCGGCTGGTACTTCCTTGAATCAAAGCACTGCTCAAACTGACTCATGTTGAGACCAATCGCCTTGGCGTAACCCATGAAGATTGGCTTGGGGTTATCGGTCACCTGCGTCTCACCGTCCGGGTTCAGGCCCCACGCGTCCTGCCCCGCAAAGATCTGATCGTGCATCTGCCAGAATTTTCCCTGCTTCTCAGCGCATGCGGCTGAGTTTGACGCGGCGATCGTGTTGTGGTGCTGCGAGAGTGGGAAGTCATAATACTTGTAGTACGCCAGCCCTGTCGCGATGATCTTGCTTCGCACGTCAGGTTCGGTGACGGTGGCGAAGTTGCCGCACACCGGGCATTCGAAGTCGGCGAACTCCTCTATGACGACGGGTGCGTTTGGATTGCCCATGGTGTATGGTTTTGGCGGACCGGCCTTGGCATAGTTCGCCTGCATTGCGGCGTAGGCGGCCTGGGCGCTGGCGCTATTGTCTGCGCCGGGCGGATTCTTGATGAAGTACGCAATGGCGGCGATACCGACAACCGCTATTGCGACGAGGATGCCATAAAAGGCACCGCGGCTCGACGACGGCTTGGGTGCCGCGCTTCTTGCGTTCCTGGGGGTTTTATTATTCGCCATCCCGTGAATTTATCTCCCGATGCAAGCTGACGTTTTGCGCGTCCCGGTAGGCCCGGGAGCCGTGCATGTGGAACGGTACGGCCACGGCGGTACGCCGATCATACTTCTGCATGGCTTCGGGACCTGTACCTTCCTGTGGCGACGCGTCGCGCCCGTACTGGCAGAGGCTGGGCACACTGCGTACGCGCTGGACCTGTTCGGTCATGGCGAGTCCGACCGGACGCCGGACGCGGACTTCGGGATAGCAGCCCAGGCAGAGTACCTGGACGCCGCCATGACAGCGCTAAGGCTCGCCCGAGCAACCATAGTCGGCGTCGACCTCGGCGGTGACGTGGCGCTTCGGCTGGCGGCCCGGCGGCCTGACCGGGTGGCCAAGCTGGTCCTGATCAACGTGCCGGCCTACGACGAGCTGCCGGCGCGGGACATAGGGGTGATGCAGCGGAGCACCGCCCGCTTTGCCTTTAAGGTCACACGCGGGGTCCTTGGCGCGGCGACACTTTTGCAGGCGATTCTCGAAGGGAGCGTCGCCACGCCTGACAGCATGCCGACGCACCTTCTGGCGCGATACCTGGCTCCATTCGCCGGACGTGACGGTGTGGGTCACCTTCTCACACTCGGCTCGTCGATCCGCCGTAGCGAAATCGACGAGCTCGATTTCGCCGATGTACGGTCACCGACTTTGGTGATCCGGGGCGATCACGACGAGTGGGTGAGCCGCGACATTGCCGGCCGGCTCGCAGACGACATCCCGAATGCGACTTTGCGGCGGATGCCCGGCGTGGCGCGCTTGATTCCTGAGGAGAGTCCGGACAATCTGGCTCAAGCGCTCCTGGAATTCGTGGGCGACACGGGTCCGGTATCCGGCTTTCGGATGGGCGGATCCACTACTAAATGACTCGTCGATTAGTTAAATTAAGACGTTGTACGAGAACGACTTTTCTTAACCGGGTTTAATGACCAAGAAGCAGAATTCCACGCGATACCAGGCGCACTCGGCGCCAACGACTCAGAAGTCACCGTTGGACGAGGCGCGTGACGAGCTCTTTCAGCACATCATGCGATGCGGCGTCATTGGCGCCGAGCAGGAGCATCAGCAGGAGTGGTTCGAAGCAACCATTGCTTACTTTGCTGGGCGCTACTCGGAGCTGACGAAGCTGGAGCTGAGTCAACTCCGCACGTTGGGCGAGAGATTCGCCCAACCGCTGAAGACCAAGCAAGCTGTTTGACGAACGGGCGCCCGAGGGCGCCCGTTGTGTTTCCAGCTCTGTCGCGGGCGCACCGCGCTCGCGGTGTTTGTGTCAGTGATGCGCGGGTGAGCCCGTGAATCGCATCGTTACGCCGAGCCGCACGCCGCCACCAAAGCCGAGCTCGACGCCCGGCGCGATTGCGCCCGTGCTTGGGCCGTTCGCGCCGATGAACCCGAGCAGATAAGTGCGGGTTCCGGGGCCGCCGCCGTCCCCTCGCACGGTCACTCCGCCGCCTACGTAAGGCTCCCACACATGCTGGTGATACGGATCCAGTGAGAACTGGCCGTAGCCATCCAGCCGACCACTGAAGCCGGTAGAGCTTATCCCGG
>JBDTIP010000019.1:0-15126 GCA_039936295.1 Gemmatimonadaceae bacterium | reverse complement strand
CAGCTAATGCCGGGCGGCCCTCGGCAACACGAAATCAGTGCGAACGCTGCCATCCTGCGCAACGACGGTCACGTGCAGCGAAGTTGCCGTGGCATCGACCTTCGCGACGTCGCCCTGTCCGACTACGAGAATTGGATAGTTGTTACCGAGCGGACTGCCAGCGGGAGTGAGCGAGAAGCGGTGCGTATGGCCGGCGATGACGAGATCCACGTTAGCGGCGTTGGCCGCAGCGGTCCACTCTGCGCGCGCTGCCGTCGGATCGCCATTCCCAAGCCAGCCCCAGCGCGGCTGGTGCATGAGCAGCACGCGGAATGGTGCGTCGTGCGCGCGTTTGCTGGACTGCGGTTCCTGCTTGAGCCACGCCAGTTCCTGGTCGTGGTAGGCCTGCATCTGGTTCAGACCGGCGTAAACCTGGGTGGTGTCGCTCTTGTCCTCGCCGGTGTCGATGATGATCAGGTGCAGCGGGCCGTCGTCGCGCGTGTAGTAGAAGCGTTCGCCTTCAATCGGAATGTCGCGCGATAGTTCGCGCGCGTAAGCCCCGCGAGTGTCGTGGTTTCCCCGTGCGAAGATCAGCGGCGTGGAGTGCTGCAAGCCACTGTCGATGAGCGGATCAAGACATTTCCGCCACAATTGCGCTTCCGATGCAACCCAGTTGGTGCAGTCGCCGGTATGAACGAGGAAGTCGATTTTGGACCAATCGATCTTCATCTTGAGCGAATCGATTCTGTGAAGATCCTCGTGCGTGTCAGTAATAGAAACGAAGGACACCTCGAGCTTGTGCGTATCGAACGTCGTAAACGAATACGTATCGCTCTCGAGGGTCTCACCGGTCTTGGGCCAGTACGCAGCGAGCTCCAGCACAGGAGTGGAGCCAACGCGGTACTGATACTTTCGGCCGGGTGTCAGTCCAGTGAGTCTGACGGCGTGAAGGGTGCCGACATCCACAAGGCCGTCCTTGGACGGAATCGCCTGCTTGTCAAGCTTGCCGTCGTCTCCGTAGACGACCATCGCGCTGGATGGCAGATCGGTCATCCAGACTATGATCACCGAAGTGTCGGTAGGCGCCGATATGTAGGGGCCATGCGTAACGACTGGCTTGACATTGCAGACGGGGTGCGGCTCGTTCGCGTCGTCACCCGTTGGCGACTTTGTGCAGGTGACGCCGGCCGGCACCTGTGCCATTGCGGCGCCGACGGGGAATGCGCCGAAAAGCGCCGCGATTACGCACGTGCGCAGATTGAATTTCATGCGACGTTCGAGGTTCACTGTGCGCACATCAGAAATTTCCCGCACCGGCTCTCTCCTGGATGTTCAGCGCCACAACCGTGCGCGCCACAGCCTGGCGTCAGACCTTGTGGTACGCTACTCTGGCAGCTTCCTGCCTGTCTTCCGCCTTGTAGATCTCGAAGTCGCTGAAGAATCCCGGCGCTTCTGCCTGCAGGATGCGGATCACTGCGACAGCCCAGCGGCGAATTTCGAGTTCAGCGCCTTCGCTCGATCTAAGCTCGAGCAGCGTGCGCCACGCGCGCGCATTTGCAGTAACGACGATTTTCGTTTCGGTGGAATTCGGTAGCACTCCGCGAGCTGCTTCGCGCGCCATTTTTCTGCGATGCACTCTGTCTGCTACCCACGAGTACCGCTCCATCAGATGCTCGACGAGCGCTACGTACGCCGCCTGTGCACTGTCGATCTGCGTCTGCCATGCATCGCGCAACGCGTCGTCGCCGATGATTGCAGGTGGTACGACAAAATTGGCGGTAGACTCGTCCACGTAGCGCTGCGAAAGCTGCGAAAACGCCATCCCAGCTCTGTGTCGCACGAGTTCGTGCGTCAACGAACGGCTGACTCCCTCGACCAGCAGCGAATAATTCGCATGCTCAAGCACACTACCGTGACCCTGTTTCTTGATGTTCTCGAGATACTCACGAGTATTGCGCGACGCGGGGTTGCGCTGACTCATGTAGCAAAGGCGGCCCGCAAACTCCGAGAGCCGCTCGCCATCGGTGCTGTCCCCGATCCAGTTGACGGGAAGATCCGCCGGCTCGATGAACTCCGGGCGTGAAATGACAGTGATTTTGGGCTCGGTGAAGTACACGGGCTCGAAACGGTAAGGGTGGGTTGCTACGCTCGCCAAAGTTACGCAGAAGCGTCCAACATGTCGAGGCGAAATCGGGAATACGCGCGGTCGTCCGTGACGATTTTCAGAGCCTCGGCGGCGGCTTGCGGCAGCGGTGGGAGGGAAGGATCATATTTGATATCGCCAATCGCCGTCTCGCCGGTCGTTGGCACCTTGACACCTGGGTTCAGAATCCCCGCCGGGTCGAACGCGTGTTTGATCATCGCGAAACGCTCGAGAACGTCGACGCCCCACACGAGATGCAGAAGCGGCGTGCGAAGGCGGCCATCTCCATGCTCGCCATCCAGCGTGCCTCCGAGACTAGCGGTGAGCGCGACAACTTCGTCCAGCATCGTTTTGACGAGATCGTACCAGCCAGAGCGATTCACATCGATCAGCGGATTTACATGAACGTGTGAATCGCCAGCGTGGCCAAAAATGACGCCGGTAACTCTATGCTTCTTGAGGATTGCACGCACGCCGCGCACGTAGTCCGGCAACGTGTCCGGCGGTACGGCACCGTCTTCGACGAACTGCATCGATGTAAGCGACGGGCCCAATCGATTGAGTATGGGGCTCGCGGCGTGCCGCAGCTCCCACATCTTGTGTTCATCGTCGGGCGTAAGTGCAAGCTCAACTGAAGTCGCGCCGGAAATGCGGAACGCGTCTGCTAGTGTCTTGGCGGCCTCTCGCGCGGCATCAGTCGAATCCGCCTCCACTTCCGCAAGAAGCACCGCTTCTGAGTCATTCTGTACGTTCGGGAGCGGAGCAGCCGAGGCCGCGACGTCCAGAAATGTGCGATCGAGCAGCTCGCACGCCGCAGCACCCGCTTCGCGCGCTTTGACTGCGGCTTTTACGGCGGCTTCAAGCGTCGGGAAACTGCCGAGCAGCGAACTGGTTGCACGCGGGGCATCGGCAAGCCGCAATTCGATTCCAACTACGATTGCCAGAGTCCCTTCGCTGCCAATCAGAATATCGATGACGTCTCGGCTCTGCGTGAATGCATGCAGTCCATATCCAGAGGAGTCCTTGCGTACACCGCGATGCACAGACGGAGACCCCGCTTCGGCTGCGATTAGATCGTCGGCGACGTTCGCAAAGCGCTCCAGAGCAGGAACGTTGTCAGGCATCGGCTCGCCGCGTCGCACGGTTGCGCGAGAGCCGTCCTCGAAAACGCAGTCGAGTGCCTCAACCCAATTTCGTGTGGCGCCATACTTGAGAGAATGCGAGCCCGATGCGTTGGTCGACACCATCCCGCCAATACTGCAGAACGCTCCGCTCGATGGATCGGGTGGAAAACGGAGGCCAGCGGCGCGAGCTGCTGTCTCCACTTCCTGCCACGTCGCGCCGGGCCCGACTGCTATCGTGCGAGACTTGATATCGACCGAAGCGATGTCCCGCATCCGGCTCATGTCAACAATCACCCCATCGCCGATCGCGGCGCTCGCCATGCCGCTACCGGAACCGCGGGCGATCAGAGCAGTTCCGGTGTCGCACGCCCAACGTAGCAGAATTGCCACATCCGCCGCATCGGCAGGGACCGCGATCGCGCGTGGAATTATCCGCGCAATACCGGCACCTTCGGAATAGACCGCGCGCGCAACGTCATCAACGCGAAATATGCCGCGGAAATTCGGCGGCCGGGTCAGGATCATATCGTCAGGCTGGTGATTTGCCCGTCAAATACCAATGTCGTTTGGAACTGGTGGGTTCTTCGAATAATCATAGAAGCCCAGTCCCGACTTCTTGCCATACATCCCAGCAATCACCATCCGCTTGAGCAGAGGCGGCGGCGCGTAGCGCTGCTCGCGATATTCGTCATACATGATTTCCGCGATCTTGTACGTCGTATCGAGCCCTACGAAATCGAGAAGAGTAAATGGCCCCATCGGATAGCCGGCACCGAGCATCATGCCGTTGTCGATATCCTGGATCGAAGCAACGCCCGACTCGAGCGCGCGGATCGCGTCAATCATATACGGAACCAGCAACAAATTGACAACGAACCCCGAGTTGTCCCGCGCGCGAATCGGTTCCTTGCCGAGTGACGTGACGAACGCGAGCGCACGGTCAACGGTTGCATCACTCGTCTTTATCGCGCGAACGACCTCAACGAGCTTCATGACCGGAACGGGGTTGAAGTAGTGCATTCCAACGAACCGATCCGCGCGCCCCGTCGCAGCCGCGATCTCCGCGATTGTCAGGCTCGAAGTGTTGGACGCGAAAATAGTGTGCGTAGCACACACTCCGTCCAACTCGCGAAACATCTCCGATTTGACGGCGAGGTCCTCCACAACCGCTTCGATCACAATGTCCGCTGAGGCGATGTCGCCGAGTGACGTGGTGAACGTGAGTCGCGAAAGAGCGGCATCCTTGTCCGGTGCGGTCGCCTTCCCTTTTTCGATAGCCTTGTCAAACGATTTCACGATCGCCGCGCGCGAACGTGCGCAGAGTTCGTTCGAGACTTCGCGAACTGTAGTGGAGTAACCGCTGGCGGCACTCACCTGCGCAATGCCAGAGCCCATGAGACCGCCGCCGAGTACTCCAACGCGCTTGATATCGATCATGAGAACTGTCCTGTTGGAACGTTAGCGGAGCTGCGGACGCTGGAAGCTCAATGCCTCCAGAAAATTCGGTGGCCTGCGCGTCTCACCGTATTCCAGTCGATCGAGCACCTGTTCCAGCGCGAGCGTCATCCGTTCGGCGAAGCCGTGATGGCGTCGGAGAATGATGTATGCGCCGGCTCCCGCGACCGCTACCGGAAGCGCAGCGACACCCAGCGCGAGTCCAATGGCGATGTGCGCAATGGTCGCGCCCGCTACAAAGGTTCCGCCAGCTACAACGCCGGTAGCCGCTACCGCGCCACCAGCGCGCACAACCCCGGTGCGCGAGTGTGCGAGATCGGCATCAAGTCTCACGAGGCAGCGCGAGTCGTCGACTGGAACCACCGTGGCGGCAACCTGACGTGCGCGTGAGAGCTGGTACGACCGGCCACCTGCGCGCAGGCCGCGCTTGATGGCTGCCACCCAATCATTGCGTGCTTCCCATGTCACACGATCGGCGAAGCGTCGCTGCACCTGCATGAACTCGTCGCGCTGCATGTAGGAGTCCAGATACGCGATTATCGCTTCCGGCTCACCGGGGATAGTGCGCGATGCGGTGACCGTGTTTGGTCCCGCGACGCGAACGAGCCAGCGACTGTCTTCGTCCGAATCCGTGCTGATTCGGGTGCGCTCCTCGGCCATTGCCTGGCGCACCGTCGTGAGTGTGAGTCCGGCCTCCTTGGCGATGTCGAGAAGCCGGTCTTCAGTGATTATATCGCTGTCCAGCTCACCTCCGCCGATTCCCTGTAATTCCGCGGCACGCGCAAGCACGCGCTCGACGGCGCGGCGGTCCAGACCTTTCTGCGATACGGTCAGACTCGACGATCCCGAGCTGTCGTACTGCGTCGAAGCTGCGGATTGCGTCGGAGGGTTGGACGGTCTCGCAGCAGGAGGCGCAGCAACGGTCGCAGCAACGGTCGCAGCAACGGTCGCAGCAACGGCCGCCGCAACGGTCGCAGCAGGGTTTACAGGATCCGGCTGGTTAGATGCCACTTGTCACCGAGTTTATCTGCCGCGTGATCGCATCACGGATCGCGTCGGGTAGCGGAAACAAGGAAACGATCTGCGCGCGCGGGTTGGCGCCCGGAACAGATCCCGCTGCCGTCACGTAGTAGCGAGCGTAGCCGTCAGCGAGCTCGGGAACAAACTTCTCGAGCAGTATCAAACCTGCACGGACCGACGCCGCGCTCGAATAGCGATCGGCGACGCCGCTTCGCTGCTCCGCGGGGGAGACATTGTCCGCAATCGCTGCATTCGTCACCGTTCCGACGAGCTCATGTGCCAGGACATACATCGCTTCCGGTGCATCGGATGGGCGCGCGGGAAAGTTGACTGCAATTGCCGACCGCAGCCCATTGGCTCCGCTCAGCGTGCGGCCTTCAGCGCCCAGCGGCAGCGACAGCAATATGTCTCCGTCCTTCTGCTGAGTGTTCGCGAGGAAACGTGAAAGGCGAGGCCGCATGAGGTTCTTCCACATCGCCGTTACGGAATCGATCACATTCGTACGCTCGTGCTGCTTCTGTGCCCAGTAGGAATGGTAGAATTTGGTGTCCTCATCCCACAGTGACGATGCGAATAGTGCAAGCCAGATGCGATCCGCACCGGTTTGGAAATAGGCTCCAAGCACGGAGAATTGAGCGGCCTCCGTCTGCGATCGGGCGCCAGTTGGATTGCCGTCGGCCTGTACGAACCGATCGATTACGCTGTGCATTTCCTCAAGCGACGAGAAATAAAATGGAATGAACTGCGCATTGATCAGCAGTCGACTCGACTTGAGCTGCCTGGAGAGCTTGTCGTGGTTGACATCGAGTTGAGTCAGCACGTTTGCCTGATTCTTCAGGACCGTGACGTCATCGCGATATCCGCGACGAAACAGCGGAACCTGCGAGCTGTCGTCCGACAGAAGCGCGAAGCCATGAAGCCACAGGTCAACGTGCTCACGAGTCTTTACGGGCCAGATATTATCCGGAGCGCGGCCAGTGATAATTGGCTGCACCGCTGTAGCCTGCGATCCCGTTGCCGACGAACAGGCAATCGAGGCTGTAATTGCAGCCGCGCCGATGCAGGCGGCCGCGAAGCCGCGAACGTTCATCATTCGTTTGGGTTGTGTTACCATCAAGCGGGGATCGACTCCACGATAACCGCGATTCCCTGACCGCCGCCGATACAGGCGCTGCCAAGTCCGAATCGCTTTCCGCTCTGTCGCAGAGCGTGAAGCAGGTGCACCGTGATGCGCGCACCGGAGGCGGCAAGCGGGTGGCTCAGTGCGATTGCTCCGCCATGTATGTTCAGTTTTTCGCGCGGGATCTTCAACTCGAATTCAACGGCGCAAGTCTGGGGTGCGAACGCCTCGTTGACCTCGATCATGTCCATCTGATCGAGCGTCATGTTCGCCTTGAGGAGCGCAGCCTTCGTCGCGGGCACCGGGCCAATTCCCATGATGCGCGGATCAACGCCAGCGAGTCCCCACGATACGAGTCGCGCGATGGGCTTCAGACCGTTGCGGTCAGCGTACTCTCGACTCGCGATTACCATTGCGCCGGCTCCGTCACCAAGTCCCGAAGCGTTGCCGGCGGTGACGACGCCATCCTGCTTGAATGCGGTGCGCAATTTTGCCAATCCTTCGGCCGTGGATTGCGGGCGCATGTGTTCATCGCGAACGAAATTCTCGATCTCGCGAGTCTTGGGATTCTTCACGGGTACGGGTATCACTTCGTCGTCATACACCCCAGAAGCCCACGCGTCCCGCGCCAGCATCTGCGACCTGAGTGCATACTCGTCCGATGCGGCTCGGCTTATCTGATACTTCTCCGCGAGATTTTCGGCGGTGTCTGCCATTCCTATTCCGACGAACGAGTCCTTGAGACCCTCCGTCAGGGTATCTTCCAGCGGCGGGGATTTGCCGAGCGGCACTCCCCAACGGATACCGCGAACGGCGTGCGGCGCCTGGGACATGGATTCAGATCCGCCTACAAGGCAGACCTCGGATTCGCCCGTGATGATTTCCTGTGCGCCGCTCACAACAGCTTGGAACCCTGAGCCGCACAGGCGGTTTACAGTAAGTGAGGGCGCTTCGATCGGACAACCTGACCGAAGTGCGACATGACGCGCAAAATAGAGCGAGTCATTTGAGGTATAAAGCACATTTCCGAAGATTGTCTGCTGTATCGATGCTGGCGCGATATTGGCGCGTTCCATGGCTGCTTTTGAGGCGACGACCCCGAGGTCTATCGCCGAAACGTCTCGGAGCGAGCCACCGAACGTGCCGAACGGAGTCCGGACACCCGAAAGAAACACGACTTCGCGCTTGGAATTTTGAGTCCCCATACGGAGTAATATACGGGACAACATGGTCAGAAATCCTATGAGCCGTACTGCAATTCTCGCAGCAGCGATCGCGCTGTTTTGCGTATCCGTTCCTTCATCGGCTAGGGCACAGCGTGAGGTTCCGCGCAGCTCCATTCTGAAACGAGGAACCGAGCCGAAGAATCCAGCCAGGAGTGCCGCGGATTCCGCGGAACTGGCCAAGGCTGGTGTCGCGATCGCTCCCGGGACGGGAAGCTTGATGGGCGCGGTAGTGGATTCCCTGGATCAGAACATGCTGTCTGGCGCGTCTGTCTCAATCGTTGGGCTTCCCGCGCGTCATGCAGTCACCACCGCTAGCGGCGTGTTCCGTATTGACTCCATTCCGCCCGGCCGGTACGTGCTGCAACTGTCGCATCCGATTCTCGACACGCTCGGCATTCGGGTTGTATCGGACACGATTGCTGTGGTTGCGGGCCACCTCGAGGCTGTCGAGATGGCGATTCCCAGTGCAAAAACCGTTACCGCGACGGTATGCAGTCCAGCGAAGCTGCGTTTTGGGCCCGGCGTGATTCTGGGTCGTGTATTCGACGCAGTGACTCAGGGCCCCGCTACTGGAGCGGAAGTATCAGTTGCATGGAAGGAAACAGTTGTGAACATGACCGTTGGTGTGCAGACCGGTCCGCGGGTACGAAAGGCGACGGTTGCACCCGACGGGACGTATCGCATTTGCGGCGTGCCCGCGGAATTCAACGGCACGCTGCAGGCGATTCGTGGCGCAGCGCAAACCGCTGAAGTCCCGATCGAGGTTACGGATCAGGCGCTTTCGATGCGGGTGCTCTATCTTCCGCCGCCGGAAGTCGCGGCGGGAGACAGCGGTGCGACGGACAGTTCGCGGAAAATTGTTCGCGCCGTGATTACTGGAAAGGTTACCAACGCTGGTGGTGTCGCGGTTAACGGTGCGCGCGTTTCGGTGCAGGGAAATGCCGCGTCCACCTCGACCGGTGCGGATGGGAAGTTCACCCTGACAGGTGTGCTGCCAGGCACACAGAGTGTGTTGGTGCGGCGCGTGGGCTACTCGCCTGTGGAAACCCCGATGAACGTGACCACCAGTACACCCAACCAGCTGACTGTGCGACTCGGCACGTACACGGCGACACTCTCGACTGTCGACGTCAAGGCGAAGGCAGATCCGCTCGAGGCTACCGGTTTCGAGCGTAGGAAAAAGATGGGTTTCGGCAGATATCTCGATATGGCCCAGATCGCGGCGTCGAATCCGACTTATACGTCTGATATCCTTCGCCGAGTGCCGGGAATTCAGGTACTCGGTAGCGGTTCGAGCGCGACACTGAGGACCACGCGTTCCAACGGTTGCGTCAAGGTGATGATCGACAATTCCAGCGTGTCGGTCGATAACGGACAGACGATCGACGAAGTGGTTGGAGCGCAGGACGTCGTGGCGGTCGAGTTCTACAACTCGGTCGACGTACCGCTGGAATTGAGTGGTGGCGCGAACAACGGTTGCGCGCTGCTCGCGATCTGGACGAAGGGTAAGCTACAGAATCCCAAGAAGTAGGACGCGATGTAGCATCCTTATGTCATGTGGTGTCCCTTCGGTTCGCGCACGAAGGCGACACCAATGACGAGTGTGAGCGCGGTGATCCCGATCGGATACCACAATCCGGCGTACGGATTCCCCGTGCGCGCGACGAGCGCTGTCGCGATCAGAGGGAGGAAGCCGCCGAACCAACCGGTTCCCGCGTGGTGTACGAACGACACCCCCGTGTAACGCACATTCGTCGGAAATGCCTCGACGAGTAGTGCGCCGAGTGGGCCCGTGCACATTGCCGCCAGTACGATCTGGTAGAAGATGAGTGCGGCAAGCATCGGTATGTTCGGTGTTCCTGTTGCAGCGCGGGTCATGAGATGATATGTAGGATACAGCGTCGTCGTCATGAGCAGGAACGCAAGCATGATGATCGGCTTTCTGCCGAATCGATCGGAAAGAGCGCCGAAAAGCACGAAGCATGGAGTTCCGAGCACGAGTGCTATGGTTACCGCGAGATATGCGGTACCGAATGGGACCTTCAGGACGGTCTGCAGGAAAAACAATGCGTAGAACTGCCCGGCGTACCAGGTCACTGCGTGTCCTGCAACCACCCCAAAGAGCAGGATCAGCATCAAGCGCCAGCGGGACGATCCAAATGCGTCGCGTACCGGCGCGTCAGAAGTCTTGCCACGCGCCTTGAGATCCGTGAACATCGGCGACTCCTCGAGCTTACGTCGCACCATGTAGGAGATTACAACGAGAATTGACGAGACGAGGAACGGAACGCGCCATCCCCATGCGGCGAACGCGGTCTCGCCGGTGATGTGTCTCGTGGCGAGAATAACCAGGAGCGACACGAGCAACCCAACCGTTGCGGTTGTATAAATGAAGCTGGTGTAATAACCACGCCGGCCCGGCGGCGCATGCTCGGCGACGTAGACAGCTGCGCCGCCATATTCGCCACCTAGTGCAAGGCCCTGAATCAGGCGCAGCGAGACAAGCGTGATCGGAGCGAGAAATCCAATCGATGCGAAGCTTGGTAGCAAGCCGATCGCGCTTGTGGAGACACCCATCACCACAAGTGTTGTAAGGAACGCCTTCTTCCGGCCCAGACGATCGCCGATCCGTCCGAAGAACAGCGCGCCGATTGGCCGAACCGCGAAACCAACAGCGAATGTTGCCAGCGTCTCGAGGAAGCTCGCGGTTGGGTTGTTGGGTGGGTAGAACTGCTGAGCGAGGATGGTGGCGAGCGATCCGAAAATGAAGAAATCGTACCACTCGATCATCGAGCCCGCACAGGAGGCTATGAGGACTGTTCGCATGGAGCGCGAGCCGGTCGCCGGGGCCGCCGCCTGGGATGTCGCGGAAGAAGTCATGCCAGAAGTTGCGATGCCGGACATTGGCCCGCAACTTTGCGCATATGAATCCTGTCCCCGAAGTTTACGAGCGGGCTGGGCTATCCGTCGATCTCAACGCAGACATGGGCGAGGGGTTTGGGCGTTATCGCCTCGAAGATGGTGCTCTCCTCGACGTCGTCACGTCGGCGAATATCGCGTGCGGGTTCCACGCCGGCGACCCCGTCGTTATGCGCGAGACGGTTACGTTGGCCGCGAGACGGAAAGTCGCAGTCGGCGCACATCCCGGTTATCCGGACCTGGTTGGATTCGGCAGGCGTGAGTTGGGGGCGAGCCCCGAAGAGATCGAGGCGATGGTTGTGTATCAGGTGGGTGCGCTGCACGCAGTTTGCGCAGCAGCCGGGGTGAAGCTGCGTTATGTGAAGCCGCACGGTGCGTTATACAATCGCGCGGCGCGCGACGTTACCGCGGCGGACGCGATTGCGCGCGCCGTACACTCTGTGGATTCGTCGCTGGCGTTGATGGCGCTCGCTGGCAGCGAGATGCTCAACGCAGCGGGCCGTGCTGGCGTTCGCGGGGTCAGCGAGGCATTTGTGGATCGAGCGTACCAGACCGACGGAACACTGGTTCCGCGAAATACACACGGCGCGGTACTCAGCGACATACCGGAGATTGCGGAACGTGCGTTTCGCATGGTGCAAACGGGGACGGTGAGCAGCATCGACGGACGCGATATTGCCGTGCGCGCCGAGTCGCTTTGCACGCATGGCGATGGGCCGAACGCGCTCGCAATCGTGCGAGCTGTGCGACACCGCTTGGAGCAAGCCGGTGTGCGGATCGCGCCGTTCGCGCACGCCTGATAATCGGCGCGTCTCATAATGCCTGACGCCCCGACAATCGTAAGATTGGGTGACGATGCCCTTATAGTCCGCTTCGCGAATACGATATCATGGGACGTTGGTGCCCGCGTCCGCGCCGCCGCCGCCCGCGTACGCGCGCTCAAAATCGGCTCGGTCGTGGATGTCGTGCCTGCGTACACCACCATCGCGGTCTACTTCGACTGCGCGGTCGTCTCGTTCGATACCGTCGCCGAGGCGATCGCGCCTGCCGTCAACGCGAGCGGATCCGCATTGTCTGTGGAACCGGCGCTGATAGAAATCCCCGTAAGATACGACGGGCCGGATCTTGTCGAGGTTGCGGATCGCACTGGATTGACGGTCGCCGATGTGATTGTTCGCCATTCGACGCGAACGTATCGCGCGTACATGTCCGGCTTCGTTCCGGGTTTCGCTTATCTCGGCGACCTCGATCCGCTGCTCGAGGTGGCACGTCGCTCTGTGCCACGAGTGCGCGTTCCGGCCGGATCTGTCGCGATTGCCGCGGCGCAGACTGCGGTTTATCCACTGGAGACTCCCGGCGGCTGGCATCTTATTGGATCGACAGCGCTGACGATGTTCGACGTCGGTCGCGACCCACCCGCGTTGATACGCGCTGGCGACTCTGTTCGGTTTGTTCCGGTGGACGCATGATCACTGTTGTCACGGCACCGCCATTCGCGACGATCCAGGATTTAGGGCGCTTTGGATATCGCGACTCCGGCGTGCCCGTGTCCGGGTTGCTTGATCGTGATTCCGGCCTGGCTCTCAACGCGCTGCTCTGCAACGATCCCAATGCGGCGATGATCGAATGGGCTGTTTCGGGCGGAGTGTTGCGGTTCGAACGCGACGAAACTGTTGCATTTGGCGGCGCGGATGCCATCTGTACGCTGAACGGAGCGAGTTTGGAGGAACGCGCCGTGCATCACATGTTTCGTGGTAGTGAACTTCACGTCGAAAGAATCCTGCGCGGACGATTCCTTCTCATCGCTGTAGCCGGTGGCTTCGACGTTCCAGTTGTACTCGGCAGCAGATCGACGCTGCTGAGCGCGCGAATCGGTGGCATGGAAGGTCGACGTCTGCGGAGCGGAGATTCGATTGCGACAGGCACTTGTATCGTCCGTAGCAATGAGGGCGCACCGTCAGCGGCGCCACGGCGTATTGACGGTCCGTTTCATGTTTTGCGCGGCCCTCAGGCGCATCTATTCGATGATCTCGCGTGGTCGAAATTGTTCGACACTGATTTCACCGTGTCAAATGCATCCGACAGAGTGGGTTATCGTCTGGACGGGGCGACTGTTTCGCACGGCGGAGACGTGGCGCTGCCATCGGAGCCGACATGCATTGGCGCTATTCAGGTGCCGAATGGTGGCTCGCCGATAGTGATCATGAACGACGGGCCGACGGTCGGAGGGTATCCCAAGATTGCCGTGATATGCAAGTCGGAAATATCTCAATTCGCGCAGCTTGCACCCGGCGAGAAGTTGAGGTTCCAGCTGACGCGTTGACGTTGCGCGGGTTCGCGATTCAGATCGCGACGACGTCCGGAATTGGACCGCGAGGTTTGCGCGGATCGTGGATCCCCATCCCGACGAAAAATCCGACGATAACGAGTGCCGACGATACATAAAACGGTATCGAGTGACCGAAGTGATCGTATGTGAAGCCTGCGAATAGCGGCACAATGACCCGAGCCAATCCGCCGAACGTCTGTTGCACACCCATGTAAAGCCCGCGCTCATTGCGACTGATCACGCGGGACAGCAATGACGTGACGCACGGGAAGGTGAACGCCGTGCCAAGCGGAATGAGCGTGACCGCGAGATACAGCGATACATACGTCGGCATCAATGGGAATGCAGCAAGGCCCATTGCGAGCATGATCAGGCCGATGTGAGAGAGCTTTACCTCCCCCCATCGATCGACTGCCTTGCCGAGTATGCCGGCGCGCGTAATTACGCTGATCGTACCCATGAAGGTGAAGATCACCCAGATGCGATCTGCGGTAATACCGAATTTATCGTCGAGGAACAGGGCGAGTATCGCTGTTATTCCCTGGAATGCGCCGATGCCGATCGCGTACACCCAGATCAACCGTGGTGCGGCTTCCTTGCTGTGCGTGAAGACCTGCTTGACAGCTGCCCAGGACGCGCCGGGGCGAGGTGCTACGTTCTTGGCCTCCACCATGTCGCGTGATTCGGAGAGATAGCGCCAGGCGAAGCCGATGTTGAAGAGGCAGAGCCCGGCCGCGATGAGTCCGGGCCCGTGTACGTTGAAGAGCGTCAGTGCAAAGGCCCCAACTGGCGGGCCGAGTGCCACGCCGACGTTTGTTGCCGCGGAAATCCAGCCGAGTGCCTTTGCGCGTTCTTCGGGTTCAACAGCGTCCGCGACGTACGCCTGAACTACGCCGGTAGTACCCCCGCCCGCACCCTGTACGACGCGTGAAAGCAGTAGCAGCCAGATCGTATTGGCGAACGCAAAGACAACATACGCGATGCATGCGGCGCCCAATCCAACCAGGAGCGCGGGTCTGCGGCCGTAGCGATCAGAAACGCGTCCCCAGAACGGCGCCGACAACAATTGCGCAGCGGTGAAGGCGGACATGAGCATCGCGACCATCAACGCACTCGCGCCGAAGTTGCGCGCGTAATAGGGCATGAGTGGGATGATCATCAACAATCCCACCATGTCCACGAACGCCGTAATTATGAGCGCCGTCAGCCTGCCAAGTGCCGCGTTTTTTTTCACTGCCTAGTGCGAGCGGAGGATGACGGTCGGATTTCGGTCACGCCTTGATGGTTGATTCGGTGCAATGCGCGAAATTCGGGTGGTGATATCGCATTCCGGTGGGAATTTAGCGAGTGACCCGATTGGGGTCCGGACCAGCTTTTGAGCCGGCTGCCATCGCAGATGGTATCCCGCGATGGATTGTCAGACCCAGCTGCGGAATTCGTAGTACTACATATGTAGTCAGAGCTGTATCCGCGTGCGATCGCGATCAACCCGCCCGTAGATCTGGGGTTGAGAGGTGCGCTAGGTCTCCGCGCGGCCCAGCGCCGCCGGGGCGATGGCGCGCCCAACCACTCCAGCGAGTGCGACGATAGTGAGGACGTATGGGATCATCTCGATGAACTGTGAGGCCACCACGTGATTGCCCTGAAGGTGGATCTGGGCTGTTTCCGCCGCGGCGAACAGCAAGCACGCGGCCCCTGCGCGAATCGGGCTCCAGCGTCCGAAAATCACGGCGGCGACCGCGATGAAGCCACGCCCAGCTGTCATCTGGTCAGTGAACTGATGCTGGTCGAGCGCGAGGTAGACCCCACCC
>JBDTIP010000018.1:0-10988 GCA_039936295.1 Gemmatimonadaceae bacterium | reverse complement strand
ACGCCTGATGAAAGAATCTCGCCGCGCCGAGTTCCAGGCCAGGGATCGGTGCCGGCGAAAATGTCACAACGAGTCCCGACATGAACCGACGAGTTCCTGGCTCGTTGACGTTCGTGAACGTGTCCGGACCAACAACCGGCGAGAAACTGGACTGGCTCTCGTATCCGTACTCGAGATGCGCCTGTACCTTGCCGATCCCGATGTTCGTCGGCCGCTCGGTTCCAATGAAAACGTTCGGAATGCCAGCCGCGTTGTTGCCCAATATGATTGGGAAGACCGTCGCCGGACCCCAGTACTGGTTGGCTGTGCTGACGCCAGCAGTTATACCGAACCAGTCGACGCGAAGCGTGCTCTGCCCCCAGTCGAAGCGAGAGTAAGCGCCATTCCCGAACCGCTGCGGGAGATCTACCTCGAACGGAAAGTCACCATTCATAACCGCAGCGCGTCCTGCCTGGCCGTTCGGCTGCAGTGTGAACGAAGTGTTCTCCGCGCGAAACACAATCGGATCGAGCACCAACGAAACAGGCCCCCACGCAGCCGCGACGCCGCCCGACACGGACGTCGTCAAGCCGCGCCCCGCCCACACCGCGCCGTCGTTGCCGCCCCACGGAAACGCGCTATTGAATCCGGCATTCACAGTCAGCGGAAGCACCGAAAAATGATGTGCGCTGTCCGCCTTGAACAGCCAGCTGGTCTTCCACGGATGTGAGCCACTAATCTTTGACAAGGAATCCACCTGCGCTGCGGAGAAGGGACGAAGCCCCCAGGCGCCGAGCGGCGCGCGTCCAATGCTCTGCAGATACCGCAGGTAGTTGTCCAGCTCGTCGCCTGAAGACACGCCACCTCTCGCGCCAGCGATGCTGGATTCGCTCTGGGCCGACGCGGTGTTTGTGACTAGGAGACTGGCGATGGCGCAGCTCGCGACACCGATCGCGACACCAGTCGCGACGCCGAAGAAGGTGTTGCAGGTGACGCGGTTGGAGTAAATTGGCATCGGTGACGCAAATGAAACTGACTGAGCCTGTCATGCGACTGGAGTCGCATCGCTGGGCCCAATTTACTCTTTCAACGCTTCGGGCGCACATCTCTGCGCTGACGACGACTGCAACGGCGTTGCTAGGCTTCCTGACGCTCGCGCCCGGCGCCATGTCCCAGGCCGCGCGACCGTCAAACGTCTCAACGATCAGTTATCCAACCTCCGACGCGAGCGACCGCGCGCGGCTCGCTCAGCTCGCTGGGGACACCGCGCATCTCGGCGCGTACATGCTGAGGTCGCCGTCGACGACGCTGTTTGGCGATAGTGCGCTCAAGGTGCACTCGCCCTCGGTGCTCTGGCTGGCTCCCGACGTCCATTTCACGGTCAACAGCGCAATCCCGTTCTCGCTCAACGAAGGGGGAATGTGGGCTGGCCGCGGTCTCGCAATGAGGTTTACGGGCGGAGCAGAGGTGACAGCCGGCAGGCTCCGAATTGTGATTGCGCCGGAGTTCTGGTCCAGCACGAACTCAAAATTCGACCGCATAACGCTGGGGCCCATTTACTATCCGAATCCCGTCACCCCGGAGACGCGATACGGCAACGGATTCGCGAATCCCTGGTACGCCCGCCCATACTCGGCCGATCTTCCGTGGCGCTTCGGGAAGACAGGATTGGGTGGACTCACGCCTGGGCAGTCGGGCATCTGGTACGACGCCGGTGCCGTAGAGTTTGGCGCGACATCGGAAAATTTGTGGTGGGGCCCCGGTATCCAGAACGCGATTGTGATGAGCGACAATGCAGCCGGCATTCCGCGGCTGGAGTTGCGCACACCGCATCCCATCAGCACGCGAATCGGCCGATTCGAAGCGCAATGGTTCGTAGGCGCGCTATCGGAATCGCAGTACTTCGATACCACCAAGACGAACGACGTCAGATCCATCGCCGGCGCGGCTGTCACCTGGCAGCCGGTCTTTCAGCCCGCCCTCACGCTTGGCGTTACCCGGGCGGTCTATGCAACGTCAAATGGATATGGGCCGGTGCCGTTCAGATGGCTTGACGTGTTCGCGTCGACCGGCCAACCATCCAATCACGCGCTTGCTGATTCGACGCTCACGCCAGGCGGCCGGGATCAGCTTTTTTCGCTTTTCGCACGATGGGTATTTCCTGATGACGGCTTCGAGGCATATACCGAATGGGCGCGCCAGGAGCTGCCGACTTCGCTGCACGACTTCGTCATCGACCCGACACACTCCCACGGCTACACCCTTGGCCTGCAATACCGGCGTCCCGGACCAGTGGACAAACCCACGTTCAGGGTCCAGGGCGAGGTCACGACTCTCGAGCAGAGTGGTGACTTCAAGGATCGCCCCGTGGGGGTGTTCTATACCAGCCGGCGCGTGATTCAGGGCTACACCCAGCTTGGGATGCCAATTGGCGCCTCCTTCGGGCCTGGCGGCTCCAGTCAATGGCTGGCGGTAGACCGAATTTGGTCTCAGGGCTCGGTTGGTTTAACATTCAACCGCATTCGCTGGAACGAGGACGTCCGTAGCGCCTATACGTGGCCCGCCTACCTGGGATATTGCAACCATGACGTGTCGATCATACCTGGATTCAGGGGCGGCCATAACGTTGGCGGCGGTTACCTGTCTGCCAGCGTGATGGTAGCCGACCGGCTCAACTACGATTTCCAGAACGTCTCAGGGTGCACTGGCTCGGCGCGGATCGACGTACACAATACGACGGTCTCGATCTCGTACTCACCGTTCAAGTGACGGTGCACGCGATACGAGGAGCGCATTGGCAGGATATTTGCGCCGGCGCAGTGTCGGCGACGCCAACGAGCATCGCTCGATCCATCTTGCCCGATCTGCATGACGCCTGATTCGTCAGTCGAGCCGGCACAGAATTTACGGCTCTTTTCTTTACCCAAAACCGTTCCTGGACGCAGAGGTCTCAGCGCAACCGCTGAATGGCCCGCACGCGTCCTGCGCCAGCGCCGCCCGATTGCGGTGCGCCGTCACGCCGTACGGCTCATCAAGCGTCTCCTGGTTCTCGCCGTCGCCGACGTGTCGGCGGTGGTTCTGATACAGGCGGTTGTCTGGGGCTTGGCCCGGACGGCGAACTTTCCCTTCATCGACGGCATCCCAACGCCCTTCGGGCCTGCACCGGCTGTCGTTCTCCTGGCCAGCCTTCTCGTTACGGGCAACTATTTCCGTGGCGTGCACCTGTACCAGGCGGCACGCCTGGCTGCTGCTTCCGGAGTGGCCGCTGCGGTCTTCCTGTGGCCTCTTGTGGCGGTCCACGGGGCGCTCGTGACATTGGAGCTGTTCGTGGTGGTTGCGGCAGTCCTGTGGTTCATTCTGGCGGCGGAGCGACGGCTCACGCAATGGTTCCTGCGCGAGGTGTGGCCTGGGCCAAACGGCGCCACTCCAGCGATTGTCGTCGATCGGGCCGACGCCCAGCACTGGAACTTCGATCAGATGACGACGGAGTTCGGCGGAGATTATCGTCCGATCGCTACCCTCACGCTGACACGCGAGGGTCGGCAGCGCGAAGCTCTGACTCGGCTCGCCCACGCGATAAGCTCGGTCGGCGCAGAGGCCGTAATCGTTGCATCGCATCTCGAGGAAGAGCAGGTTCGTGAGGTGCTAGACATCAGTTTATCGGCCGGTTGCGAGTTTTTATACCCGGCTCGCTCGGTCCAGATTGCTGGTCGCCGACCGCTGCTCGTGTGGCACAAGGACGAGCCGTTCTTCGAGCTCGGAGCACCACTTCTCAAGGCGCAGGCGCTAGTTCTCAAGCGCGCAGTCGACGTCGTGGGGGCGGTATTCGCCGTGATCATCCTTGCTCCAGTCATGGCGGCTGTCGCGCTCATGATCAGACTGGACTCACCGGGTCCGGTGTTCTTCTGGCAGGACCGTGCGGGGCTGGGCGGCAAGCGATTCCGCATGCTCAAGTTCCGAACAATGCGCGTGGGTGCTGACGAGGAGAAGGAAGAGCTGGCGCACCTCAACTTCACGGGCGACCCGCGGCTCTTCAAGATTCCCAACGATCCTCGCGTCACGCATTTCGGCGCGTGGTTGCGGCGCTGGAGCATCGACGAACTGCCGCAGTGCTGGAACGTGCTCATCGGTGACATGTCGCTCGTTGGACCGCGACCGTTTTTCGAGTCGGATCTTGAGTCGTACGAGGATCATCATTTCCGCCGGCTCGACGCCAAGCCAGGTATTACAGGTCTGTGGCAGGTGAATGGGCGTAGCGATGTGGTCGACTTTGAAGAAGTGGTCCGTTACGATCGGGAATACATCGAGCACTGGTCGCTCCCTCTGGACTTCCAGATCATGATGAAGACCATCCCGGTACTCTTCAGCCGAAGCGGCGCGTACTAGACCCTCCTCAGGTCAACCACAGAGCTCGAAGCGGCCACTCAACGGCATCGCCTCCTGCTCCCGGTGCGAACTTGCGAGTCGCCTGAAGCGCGCAGGGGCGTCGAGGCCTTGGGGTCGCTAAATTCCGGCCATGCAAGTGTTCATTTCCGGCGCGGCCGGCTTTCTCGGGAGCCATCTGGCCGAGGCCTATGTAGGGCAGGGAGCCAGCGTGGTCGGCTGCGACAACCTCATTGGAGGAGAGCTGTCCAACCTCCCGGAGGGAATCCGCTTCGAGCAGGCTGACTGCTGCGACGTGGGAACGATGAAGCGGCTCATGGCCGGATCGGATCTGGTTTATCACTGCGCCGCGATCGCCACAGAAGGACTCAGCGTCTTCTCACCAGCGCTCATCGCGCAGCACGTCTATCAGAACACCGCCGCAATGCTCGCGGCGGCAGCGTCCAACAAGGTGAGCAGGTTCGTCACCTGCTCCAGCATGGCGCGCTACGGTGACGCCCAGGCGCCGTTCACGGAGGAGACGAAGCCGCAACCTGTAGATCCGTACGGCATCGCCAAATACGCCGCTGAGATGCTGGTGAAGAACGTGGCTGACACGCATGGTTTCGAGTACGCGATAGCGGTGCCGCACAACATCATCGGCCCCAAGCAGAAGTACAACGATCCGTACCGCAACGTGGCGAGCATCATGATCAACCGGATGCTCAAGGGCGAGCAGCCGATCATTTACGGCGACGGCGGTCAGAAGCGCTGCTTTTCGTTCGTGCAGGATTGCGTGGATCCGCTGATGAAGATGGGGACGCGCGACGGTATTGCAGGCGAGGTGATCAACATCGGGCCGGACGAGGAATACGTTTCGATCCTGCAGCTTGCGCAGCTGATCGCTGAGCTGATGAGCTTTGACCTCGATCCGATTTTTGTGCCAGAGCGTCCGCGCGAAGTGCGCTACGCAACGTGCTCCGCAGACAAGGCGCGGCGGTTGCTGGACTACGAGACAAGGGTCTCGTTGCGCGACGGTCTCCTCAGCATTATCGAATGGATTCGCTCGAACGGTACGCGTCCGTTCGAGTATCACCTTCCCATCGAGATTGACTCGCCCCTCGTGCCGAACACGTGGAAGCAGCGGATGATGTAGCGCGGGTGCATTGAACAACGAAATCCTTCGCGCGCTGCGCTCCCGCGTGGGACGCAATGCGCTACTCAATCTTGCGGGCCTGGCGATTCCGCTTGTGGTTGCGGCGATCGTGCTGCCCACGCTCACGCACGCCCTCGGTCCGGCGCGCTTCGGCCTGTTGGGCGTCAGCTGGGCGTTCCTCGAATATCTGACACTGTTCGACGTGGGGCTCGGGAAGGCAACGGTGCGCTTCGTGGCGGACTCGATCGCGCGCGGCACGCACGACGTGTCCCAGATCACCTCTGTTTCGCTGTCGGTACAGCTCCTGATTGGCACCGCCGCGGCGCTGATCCTCGCGTTCTTCGCCCCAAGTCTGGCGCACCATGTATTCCGGGTCGATCCGGCGTTGATGGACGAGGCGTCGAAGTTGTTCGTTGTCGTGGCGCTCAACCTTCCCATTGTGCTGGCGCTTACCACTTTTCGCGGAGTGCTCGAAGGCGCGCAACACTTCACGCTCAGTAATTCCATCAAGATCCCGGCCTCGGCTGGTTCGATCATCATTCCGGCGATTCTGGCACGCATGGGGCATTCGCTGCCTGACATGCTGCTCTGGGTGCTGGGGTGGCGCGCGCTTGCTTCGCTCGTGACGTTATACGCGATTCGCCAGGTCATACCGGAGTTTCGGGTCGAGCCGCCGCGCGACTGGCGGCGGCTGCGCAGCCTGATCAGTTTCGGCGGATGGGTCGCCATCTCGGGCGTCGTGAGTCCGATGCTGGTCTACTTCGATCGCTTCGCACTCGGCGCCCGCTCTGGACTCACCGCCGTTGGTTACTACACGGCGCCGTACGAGGGGATTACGCGCCTTCTGATCATTCCGAACAGTGTCATAGCCGCGCTGTTTCCGCTGCTCACGGGACTCGGCGTCGTGGCGGCATCGGCGCGCATCGACAGGTTGTTTGCGTCATCGATGCGGGCTGTGATGCTTATGATGAGCATACCAGCCGCGCTCGCGCTCGTCTTTGCGCCGCTGATATTGCGCGTCTGGATGGGTCCGGAATACGCACTGCAGGGCGAGATGGCGCTGCGAATTCTGTCGGTGGGCGTCCTCATCAATGCGATGGCGCACATCCCGTACACATTTCTCGAAGCTGCCGGGCGTCCGGACGTACCGGCCAAGTTCCACATGATCGAGCTTGTAATTCACGTTCCGTTCGCGTGGTACATGGTAGGCATGTACGGCATCACGGGCGCCGCCATTGCGTGGACGACACGGGTCGCGCTGGACACGACGTTGCTGCTTGTAGCGGCCAGCCGAATAGTTCCGGTCTCGATCCGGCGAATCTTCTGGAATGGCTCGGTCGCGGAAGTGGCCGCGTGAGCTGCGCCTTCACCAATTCGGTTGCGCTGAAGTGACGCGCGTTTCGGTCTCGATCGTCTCGACCGGTGAGGGCGATCGCATGGAACCGTGCGTGGCTTCGCTCGCAGCGCAGCGATTTGCGGGCGAGATGAGCGTCAACGTGGTCGTGAACGGCGTTGATGACCGAACCGCAGCGGTTGCCAGATCATGCTTCCCAACTGCCCGACTACTGTTTCGCTCGAGGCCATTTGGATTCGCCGAAAACCATAACGCAGCGCTCGACGGTAGCGATTTCGATTTCGGTCTGATATTGAACCCGGATGTCGTGCTTGAGGAAGATTGCGTAGCGCAGCTGATTGATGCCATGCACCGGCACGCGGATGCGGGCATGATCGTTCCGCTGCTCAGCTATCCATCCGGTGAGCCGCAACGCTCTGCGCGGCGATTTCCCCGTCTCGCCGGCACAATAGTGCGGCGCACGCCTTTGCGACGTCTCATGGGTGACAGGCTTGCCCGCACGATGCACTACCTTCCGCCGCCCGACGAGGATCGGACGGTCGACTGGGCGCTTGGAGCCTGCCTGTTCGTGCGCAAGTCCGCATGGGAACAGCTCAGCGGATTCGATCCGGGCTATCGGCCACTGTACATCGAGGACGTGGATCTGGCATGGCGACTGTGGCACAACGGCTGGACGATATGGCAGACGCCGTCGGCGCGGGCGATGCACGAGCACCAGGCGGCAACCGACAAGAACTTTTTTGATCGCCGCACCCTGTGGCACATGCACGGAATGGTGCGCTTTGTCAGAAAGCATCCGCGAATTCTGCTACCGGGTTGGTATGGCAAGTAACCGGCGGACGATCCTGTTCGTTCATGGCGCCGATGAGTGGTACGGTTCGGATTACGTGCTTCACGAGCTCGTGCGGTCGCTCGAAGGAACTGAGTTTGTGCCACTGGTGCTGGTTCCCGACGACGTGAACTCCGAGCTGTCACCGGAACAGCGGCTGAGCGGGCGGCTCCGCGCTCAGGGGGTTGCGGTGCATGCGATGCCGTTAACGGTTCTGCGACGGCGCTACATGACACCGCTTGGCGTCGCGCGTCTCACAATCGCTGCTCCGTCCGCCGTGCGTGCAGCGCTTCGGGTCATACAATCGCGAGATGTCGCAGTGGTGCATTCGCACACAGCTACCGTGCTCACTGGCGCCAGTGTGGCGCGGACCATCGGTGCACCGCACCTGTGGCATGTGTCGGAGATTGTGGAGCGTCCGCAGTTTGTCAGGAAGGCACTTACACGGAAGGTTGTGCGAGCCGCGGACAAAGTCGTAGCTGTATCGCATGCCGTCCGGAATCACCTGCTCGCCACGGAGCCCGGCGCAACTGCAAGGATCGATGTAATTCATAACGGGATCGATCCGGCGCGATTCGCGAACGATGCAAGTATGGATGAACCGAACTCCGTGCTCCCACGCGGCGGGACCGTCGGAATGCTCGGACGGATAGGGACGTGGAAAGGGCAGGAGCTGCTGCTTGACGCTGCCCGGATTGTCTGCCGCGAGCTTCCTGACACGCGTTTTGTTCTCGCCGGCGGGCTGCTGGACGGTAACACGGCGGCGCTGGAGACGCTTCGCGCACTCGCACGCGACTACGGAATAGCGGACCGTGTTACGATTCGCGAGTATTGCGACGACGTGCCGACATTCTTGCGAGAGCTGGATGTGTTCGTGCAGCCGTCGCTGCGCCCGGATCCGCTACCGACCACTATTCTTGAAGCCATGGCCAGCGGGAAGCCGGTCGTCGCAACGGCACATGGGGGCGCAAGTGAGATGGTCGACGACCAAGTCACGGGACTGCTGACGGCGCCGGGCGATGCGACGGCGCTTGCCAGCGCGATCGCGAGGCTGCTCCGTGATCCCGCAACACGAGCCCGCATGGGCGCAGCGGGCCGCGACCGAGTCAGACGCGACTTTTCGCCGGCGGCATTCAGCGCGGCTTATCTGCGCGCCTATCGTGAGCTTGCTGCCGCGCCGCGGCGACCAGGCCGCTAGCGACGGCGTTCCGATCGATCCCACGGAATGCGCGCTCTCGTGCAGCCGCGGACAGGTACTCGCCGGCCAGCGCGATATCGGTCTCGCCGGGAGAGTACACGCCTGTCTCCACCGCCGACGTGCCCATGTTCCGGACGAAGTACACCGGTATCGCCGCCGCATTTGCGAGATGCCGAGCACCTGAATCTGGTCCGAGGAAGGCGGAGCACCGTCGAAGGAGCGCCCCAAAGCCGAGCACGGAGAGGTTCCCGGCCGATACGATCGCACGGTCACCGAGCGTGACTGCCATCGATTGGAGCAGGTCGCGATCGCCGGCGACGCCCGTGAGAACGACACGCGCATCCGATGCCGAGTTCAGAACATCGCGGAGTATGTCGGTGAACAGCTGCGGAGGGCAGGCGCTTATCTCCTGTCGCGTCGTTGCGGAGCAGGCGATCACGAGCTCCGCCTCGTCCAGATTGAGTCTAGCCCATTCGCCCGCGGCGGCGTCCACGTCCTGCGCTGAAGGGTAGATTCGCGGTACCAGCGGCGTTGAATCCAGGCTGCCTGTTACGATCTGCACCATTCGGCGAAATTGCTCCGCGTGCGGCAGCAGTTCCGGAAGACGGACGCCCAGGGTCGCGAGCGCCGATAGCCCTTTCGCTGTAAACGCCACCCTGTTCGGGATGTGAAGGCGTAGTGCGAGTAGCAACGCGCGATAGTGCGCAAAGTTCTCGCTGCAGAGAGCGACATCGAAATCGCGTTGGGCCAACTCGCGCACGTGTGAAGCCGACAGCGAGGTTGGGGCGCCTTCGAGGTTCCACGGAAGAACCTCATGAAGTGACGGATTGTGTGCGAGTGCACCCGCAGCAGCAGGAGTGGTGAGGTACGACCATCGGCACTGGGGAAGTGCTGCAGCAAGCAGCTGGAGCGAACAGGTGCGAAACAGCACGTCGCCGATGTGTCCGTTCCCGAGGATCACTCCTGTCCGCCACTCTTGAGGTGGCGTTGGCCGCGATCGCGACATCGCGTGTGCGATGGCGCGGAGCGCGGGCGCGGCGGCCTCACTCGCAAGCGCGAGCGAATACCGATAGCGATCCCGAAATTGATCGCGATCGACCGTCACGCTACGTCGTCGATCAACCCGTGCACGAAACCTCGGAATATCGCGCTGCCCATCCGCGGGCGTCCGCGAAGCAACTCGACGAGTGAGCGCCCCGGTTTGGTGACGATCAGGTATGCGATCGCCATCACGCGGTCGATACCCTTGTAATTGCGCCGAACGTAATATCCCCGGTGTCGATTCTGCCAGAACACGACTTTGGGAGTTGTCTTCTCGCTACCAACAGTTGCACCCACCTTGTGGTAGACGCGGGCCGCCGGGACCAGCATCACGCGCCAACCGCTGTTGCGCGCACGGAAGGAGTATTCAGTGTCTTCCCAGTAGACCGGCGTGTAGCACTCCGCAAGACCGCCGCGCGCATCATAAAGTGGGCGCGCGATGAGCATGGCGCAGCCGGTGACAAACACCGTTGGATGCGGAGTCTGCTGTTCTGGGAGCTCGTACCGGTGCAGCATTAAGGCGCGGTACGGAACTTCGTAGCCGCCGCCAAACCAGATGCTGTCCCGGTCAGGGTGATGATAGATCACGCACCCCAGAAGTCCGGCGCCGGGGAAGTCGCGCAATGCGTCCGTCATGCGCGCAAAATAGTCCGGCGCGACAGTGGCATCGTTGTTGAGCAGCAGGAAATGAGTTGCGTGCGTGCTCGCGGCCAGCTGAGTCAGTCCGATGTTGTTGCCGCGTGCGAAGCCGTGATTTTCAGCTTCGGCGATCACAGTTAGCCACGGCTCGCGTGGACGCTCACCACCGACAGGTGCACCCGCGGCGATCACTGCGGCATTGCGCGTCAGCCATTGCTGCAGCCGTTCAATCGAGTCGTCGTGCGATCCGTTGTCCACCACCACCACATGATCTGGGCGTGGGCTTGCGGCCAGTAGCGAGTCGAGAGCGGCTTCGGTGTCTGCGATTCCGTTCCAGTTGAGCAGCACTACGCCAAATACCGGCTCAGGCATAATGCAACTCGGTGGCGGCGCGGCGGTGCGGCAACGCCGACCGTTGCGCGAGCGTCAC